>NZ_JBSGFD010000001.1:0-138871 GCF_053603215.1 Kitasatospora sp. NPDC004240
GATCGCCCGCCCGGACCCTCGAGCAGCTCCAAGCCCTTCTGCCCGAGTCCGCCGACAAGGGAGATCAAACCTGACAGTTATTCAGATACAAGCCCTGGGCAAGGTCGGCAACTGCCAGATCGGCGTCAGCGTCCACGCCCTGTCCGACACCGCCTCCTGTCCGTTGTCCTGGCGCCTGTTCCTGCCCGAGTCCTGGGACGGACCCGAGGCGGCCGCACGCAGGGCAGCCTGCCGGATTCCCGAGGACGAGCACCACCGGCCGAAATGGGCCTTGGCCCTGGACATGCTCGACGAACTCGCGGGCACGGGGCTGCGGCCGGCCGTGCTGGTCGCGGACACCGCCTACGGCGCCAACGCCGACTTCCGCCGCGGCCTGGAGGACCGCTTCCTGGCCTATGTGCTGCAGGCCAAGGGCGAGATGACCGCCTACGGTGAGGACGCCGAACCGCACCGGCCACCCTACGGGGGCCTGGGGCCGCGGCCGTTGCCGCGCTACCGCACCCGACCCGTCTCCTTGTGTGAGCACGTGCTGGCCGCCGGACGCGGCGCGGGGCGGAGCCTGACCTGGCGCAAGGGCTCGAAAGCGGCGATGAGCTCGCATTTCGTGCTCCTGCGGGTGCGCCTGGCCGGGCGGCGTCCCAAACCGGCCGCCGACGGCACGATCCCCCTCACCTGGCTGATCGCCCAGTGGCCCGAGGGCGAGGCGGAGCCGGTCAAGTACTGGATCTCGAACCTGCCCGCCGACATCCCCGCCAAGGACCTGGTCCGGCTGGCGAAGTCACGCTGGCGGATCGAGCACGACTACCGCGAGCTGAAGACCCGCCTCGGGCTGGACCACTTCGAGGGCCGCTCCTTCATCGGCTGGCACCGCCACGTCACCCTCGTCAGCGCCGCCCACCTCTTCCTCACCGAACAGCGCTCCCTCCCAAAAGCCCTGTCCAGGGCCTGACCTTCGGCCAGGCCCTGGAGCTCCTCCAACACCTCATCGCCACCTGGACCGGCCACTGCCCCACCTGCCGACAACCCCTCCCATGGCAGACCTACGACACCACCTAACAAAGCACTACTAGTGCGGGCAGACCCGCATGTGCTCTGACCTGCGACGGGGAGTTTGGCGGGGCGAAACTCACCGGCCTTGCGGGGCGGAACTCACCAGGCTTGCAGGGTGCGGTGCGCGGCTGCGCAGTCGGCGAACCGCCTGCGCGGTTGCGACTGCGCCGGTTGCAGTCGCACCGGCTGGCCTGCGACGGGAAGTTTCAGCGAAGCGAAACTGACCGGGTACCGGGGCGGAACGGCCGCGAGTTCGAACGGCCGCCGGTGCGGGCACGGGCAGGGTATGGGCGAGCGACGCACCAGGAGCCGGCCGCCCCGGCCGACGAGGCCGAGGCACGAGACTGACCGGGGAGCTGCGCACGGCGATCGAGGAGATCCGCTCCGCCGTCATGCTGCTCGCCCGCCGGGTGGGTGCGCGAGCTCGCGGCCCGGCACCGCCGGACGCTGGAGCGGGCCGCCGACGCCATCGAGCAGGCCACCAGCCGGGCGGCGACGGCCGGCTCGTCGAGGAACTCGCGCACGACCTGGCGGCCGACACCCTCACCCACAGCGCGGGCACCGACGGCGCCCTGCCGCAGCTGGCGACGGGCGAGCGGATCGCGCTGATCGCGGTCTGCGCGCTCGCCGCAGCCATGCCCGGCACGGTGCTGAACGACCTGACGCGCGAGCTGCCCGCCCTCGCCGACACGATGGACGCCGCCGTCCAAGCCAGCCGCACCGCCCACCCGGACACCGGCGAACTGGGCGACAACCCGGCCGCCGACGCCGTCGAGCGGGCCGCGGGGCGGGAGGTCGTCCCGGGCGGCGGGGGGCAACTGGACGAGGAGCTGGCGTACGACCTCAGCGCCGACGTCGTCACCGGCAGCGTGGTCGCCGATGGGCTGCCGGGGCTGTCGATGGGCGAGCGGATCGCGCTGGTCGCGGTCTGCGCGCTCGCCGCCTCGGTGCTGGGCGAGCTGGAGCGCGAGCTGCCCGTCCTCGCCTCGACGATGCAGGCCGCCACCGACGCGGGCATCGCGGCGGGCCCGCAGTAAGGTCCGCCACGGTGCCCGGCTGGCAGCAGCGGACACTCAGCGGATTGCTAGGGTGATCGCCAGTCAGGGGCGGCTAAATTATGGGGGATCCGTGAGCTCGCAGTATGGAAGTGACCGACCGCACGGTGAGCCGCAACCTCTGCCCGCTCCGCCCGGTGCGCTCGTCCCTCACCAGCCGAAGTGGGCATGGTGGGTGGTGGGGATCGCGATCCCACTGGCGGGCATCCTCGTCACAGTGCTCGCGAGCCGTCCGGGAACCAGTCCCACTGCTGCGTCTCCCGCTGCCGCAGCATCCTCGACGAACACACGGACGGCTTCAAGCGGCCAACCCCCGCCATCGGCCATCGGGTCGGCGCAACCCAGCCCGACCCAGCCGGCGCGGGTGCTCTTCGGGCCGGGAGAGGTGGTGGTGGATCCCTCAGACAGTAGTTGGAGCAGCGGAAACATCGAATTGGACTCCGCGCCGCCCTTCGGAGTGCCTGGCCCTGGGTCAGACGTGTCCATCGGGTTCACTACTGGTACCCCGTCCCTCACCAACTGGAGTTCCGGCCCGACGATCGCCCCGTGGCCCGGTGACGGCCCGGATCCTGACGAGAGCCAGTGCGCCGAGCAGGTTCGCAAGCACGGCACCTACAACGGCGGTTCGATGCCGAGAGGTGCCCGATTCTGCGCCCAGACCCGGGAAGGACGAATTGCCTTCCTCCGCGTCACAGTGAGCCCAATCGGCCGCGCCCCTCTCCACCTCCGAATCACTGTGTGGGACCTGCCACAAGGCTGAGCCAGTTAGCAACAAGCGCGGCAGCCCGGGACGCCCTGCAGGGTCGTTTCAAAGTCAATGCCGGGAAGATAGGGCCGTGAGCAGGCTGTCAAGCCGTTGGGGGAAGTTGATGTAGGGCGGTGGGTCTTGGCGTAGGACGGGAGTTGACCAAGATGCCCTACCTGCGGGAGCTGTGTTGCCCACTCAATCTGACGTGCCCACCTGCGCCGAATCCGGCCGAGGCGCGTTCGCGGCCGGGCATCTCGGCGAGCTGACGCAGATCATCACACCGGCTGTGGTCGACGAGGTGTTGAGGGCGACGCGTCGGGTGGAGAAGCGGGTCCGCAAGCTGCCGTCGCGGGTGGTGATGTACTTCGTGCTGGCCATGGCGCTTTTTCCTCGCGAGGGGTACCGCGGCGTGTGGGCCTTGCTGGTCGCGGGCCTGGCAGGGGAGGTCTGCGATCCCTCCGCCGCCGCGTTGCGCCAGGCCAGCCGCCGGATAGGGCCTGAACCGCTCGCCCTGCTATTCGACCAGCTCAAGGGCTGTACGGCCTCAGCGGAGACCCTCGGCGCGTGGTGGCGCGGGCTGCGAACGGTGGCCTGGGACGGGACCACCCTCGAGGTGGCCGACAGCCCGGCCAACGCCGCGTCCTTCGGCTACTACCAGGCCCGTCGAGCATCGACGTATCTGCTGGTTCGGCTCACCGCCCTGGTCGAATGCGGGACCCGGGCTCTGGTGGATGTGGTCACAGGGCCTGTCACCGACAGTGAGAAGAGCCAGGCCCAGCAACTCTGCGGGGTACTGCGACCGGGCATGCTGCACCTGGTCGATCGCGGCTCCGACGGCTTGGAGCTGATGCGACAGGCCGTCGGCACGGGGGCGCATCTGCTGTGGCGGATCAACGCCGGCCGCATCCTGCCCGCCATCCACGTGCTCGACGACGGAAGCTGGCTGTCCATGGTCTCCACGCCCACCGGCCGCAACCAGCTGGTGCGCTGGGTTGACCGCGACCGACGTCGCGGGATGCCTCCCCAGGTCCATGGTGTCGCCGTTCGGGTCATCGAATCCGACATCACCGTGACCGACCGGGCCACGGGAACCTCGCGCACCAGCCGCTTGCGCCTGGTGACCACACTTCTGGACCACCACCGTTACCCGGCAAGCGAGTTGGCTGCCCTGTATCACGAGCGATGGGGGGTCGAGACTGCCTATTACGGGTTGAAGGTCACCGCGCTCGGCTCGGGAACCGTCCTGCGCTCCCATCACCCGCGCGATGTATTCCAAGAGCTGCTCGGACTGTTCATCGTGTTTCAGGCCGCTCGGCGCACTGCGGCGCAGACCGCCACGGCGGCCGGTCTCGACCCGGACCGGATTTCACTGACCGTCACACTCCGTACCGCTCGCCACACCGTGATCAACGCCGACCTGCGCTCCACGCGGAGGTCGGCGCGACACCACGCATCACCGCTGCCACCCTCAACCCCCGAGCTCTGGGGCCCAAGCAGCGGCGTCCCCGGATCCTTCCCCGCCGCGTGAAACGCAGCCAGTCCAAGTTCGCCTACAACGAGACCAGGAACGACAAGGTGCTACAGAGAGCAATGACTACGATCACTGTCGCCCCCTGCCTCGGCCCTTGACAGTCTGCTCACGGCCCTATCTTCCCGGCATTGAGTTCAAAGACGTCCTGTGCGAGGCCCTCGCGCGCGGCGAACTGATCCCCGCGCCATAGCGCACGGCGCCGCACAGGCACGCCCCGTTCTACTCTGGCAAGCCGAGCAGCCGAAGCAGGAGGCCGAGGCCCTCTCGAGGACGGCTGGCCGGGACCAGCCCGGCCCGACCAACCGCCACCTCGCCAGCGCGCCGGGCAGCGGCCGCGCCCGCCGCTGCGGCAGATGCCCGAGGGCGTGATCGATGTGGAGTCCGGGCAACCGTTCGATGAGGTGAGGGCCGGGTGGGATGTGAGTGACCCCCTCGAGCCGGTACGGCCTGAGGAGGCCGCGTGATGCACGGGTGTCCGGCCGCGGCGCGGCCATGGTCCCCGGGGGCCGGGCCCGGCGTAGCGCGGGCACCCGCGCCACGCATCGTGCCGCCCCGTCGACGATCCTCTGTTTCAGATCAAGGGGAAAGGGCGTTCGGAGACCTTGGGCCAGTCCTTCGCGTGAAACGTCGGGGGCTGGTCCTTGCCGGGCCGGGGCGGGTTGAGGGTGCGCACCGTGGCGCAGTCCGGGCTGAGGGTCATCGTGACTTTCCTACCGGTCAGGGTGATGGCGTCGCGGCCGATAGCCACGGCGCCCTTCGTCGGTGCGCGCATGAGACGGTCGAGGACACGGTGCAGGGCCTCGCACCGGTGCTCCACGGGTACGTTGCGGAAGTACGGGCTGTTCAGCGCTTCGGCATGGAACACGACGTGGGGCAGGCGGGCTACGTGGCGGATCCGGGCCTCGTTGGTGATCGGCCGCCGGCGTACGGGCTCGGGAGCCGGGTTGCCGCGCCGGTCGTAGTAGCCGTCCGGCAGCAGCGGCCACGTCGGCACGGGCAGGGCCGCCGCCCGTCGGGCCGCAGCCTCCTGTTCCTGCACACGCATCCTTTGCTCGTGCGCCACACGCCGCTGCTGCTGCGCCAGTTCGTTCGCCGCACGGCGCTGCTGCCGTTCCTGTTCGCGGCGCCGCCGGTCGGCCAGGTCGCGGCGGAGGTCCTCGAGCGGCACATGGGCGTCGTCGAACCAGGAGTGGCCCGGGCTGCTGTAGCCGAGGACGTGCCTGGTGGCCAGGTCCAGGAGGAATGAGTACGCGACTTCCCCGTCGGCCTTGGGGCTGCGGGCCCGCACGATCCCGCCCGCGTCGCGGGCGAGGCGTCCGACCTGGAGGAAGCGTTCCAGGAGCCGGCGGACCTCGGCGACGGCGGTTACCTCGGAGACGGTGTGCGCGGCCATGTACTCCCGCTGGGCGTGCCGCGTGACGGTTACAGTGCGGGCGAACTCCTCCGCGTCCTGCTGGGAAAGGACCTCGAGCGGCTGCCATGTCCCGGGCGAGGAGCTGGCGTTCGGGGCGGGGGTGAAATCGTCCATGCCTGGCACCCCTGTCAACCGGTCGGTGCGGCGAGCCGCAGCTGGCGGACGACCACATGGGCAAGCCTGTTCGCAGCAACCGCGGCAGGCCCCGACCGGTGGCTGATCAGCTCAGGCGAGTCGAAGAGCCGGCCGAGCTCACTAAGCCGCGGCCATAGGGCCAGGTCGACAAACCCGTCAGGCAGGGCGTTTCGCACCTCGACAGTCCTGTGGTGCGGGAAGGCCCCGTCGGGACCGGAGAGGGCGAGCACACAGTTGGTGTCCGGCCGGGTGCGTACCGCGTGGGCGAGGGCGGCTGCGATCTCCTCGGCGGGCCGAGGGTGATGCCGCTGCTCGATCAGGTCGGACCAGCCGCTGACGAGGTCGTCCCCGGCTTCCCGGGCCGCCACCCAGACAGCGAGCTTGTCCTGGCACAGCCCGGAGCCCCAGCGGGTCACGGCATCGTCCGCGACCTCGTCCAGCAGGCCAGCGAGGGATCTGTCCGCCCGGGAGGTCAGCTCCTCGTGGATCTCCGCGAGTGGGCGGGTCAGCCACTCGTCGACGACGGCCGTCCACAGATCGCCGTGACGTCGAAGACCCTCCTCGGCGAGGAACTCGACAAACGCCCGCTGACGTTCGCGGCCCCGCAGGTCCGTGGGGTCGGGGAACTCCCGCTGCAGGTTCTCGTTGACGGAGGTGCTCTCCTCCCAGGCCTCCGACCACCAGGACTCGACGTCCTCGGCATCGGACCGGTCGTAGGGCAGGTCCTCGACCTCAGGCGCTTCGTTGCCGTCGCCCTCGGTCACGAAGTAGGCCCAGTCCCACGCGAACTCCACGTTCAAGACGTTGAGCAGGCGCTGCCGGTCGGTGGTCGCCGTGGGCGCGCGATGGAAGTAGCCGGTTGCGCGTGCATCCATCCAGTCGAAGAACCGGACCTCCTCGGGCCGCAGGTCCACCTGCTCGGTGTGCCCCCACATCGAGGGCCGGTACTCGTCGAGCAGGACCGCAACGTCGGCCGACGACGTGAGAAGGCGGTGCTGGAACACGTGGCCCGCATCCACCACAACAACATCGAACTCGCGGCGAGCGGCGGTGATCTGCTGCTCTGCGATCTCCCGGGTCAAGGACCCGAGCATGATCGGCTGCCTGAGCACTCCCCCCGGCAACTCCGTCCACGTCCCCGGCTGCGGCGGCTGCACGCGGAGGACGGCGAACACGCCCACCGGGTCGTCTCCGGCGAGAACCACGACCCTCACACCCGAGCGCGCGAGGGCCCCGGCCAGAGCGAGCACCATGGTGGTGCAGCCCCTGCCTCCCTTCCCATCGCCCGCGGTCACGGCGACAACACCGCGCACCTGCTCCCCGCTGTCAGGGACCACCGGCCGCGGTGCCAACCGGTCGGAGCGAGGCCCGCTCAGCTCCTCCTGCGTCGGCGGACGCAACCGCCACGCAGGAGCGCCGCCCTGGAACAGACCGGCCCGGCGCAGCGCGCAGCTCCACAGCGCTTCGTCACCGTGCAGCTGCGCCGTGAGCGCGCGCCAGGCGGCGACCTCGGACGGATGCTGGTGGTCGAGGTCCCACAGCGGGGTCAGGCCCGCCTGCTGGACGGCGTGCGTGGCGGCGGCGAGGTCCTCCCGGGCAGCGGCCACGCTGGCGCGGCGGCTGGGAAGCACGTCCAGGGCGGCGTGCTCGCCCGGGCGCCTCAGCCACAGGTAGGGGCTGGCCCGGTCGATGAACGCCCGCAGCCCGGGCACTCCGGCAACGGTGCCCTCGGTGGTCAGGCTCGGCAGCAGACGTGCCAGCACCTGCCCGTGGAGTCCGGCGGCCGGCAGGAGCAGCAGCTCGTCCAGTCCGGGGGTGGTGCCGGCCAGGCCGAAGAGGACCGTGCCCGGGGTGGGCAGAAGGTCGGACGCGGGCCGGGCGAGGGTGAGGAGTACAGCGGCTTCCAGGCGGATCTGCTGCGGATCGTCGGCCTCTGGGACGAGGCCCTGAAAGAGACCGTTGCGGCGGAGCCAGTTCAAGGCCTGGGTGTACGACTCACCGGTGTACCGGCCGCGCAGAGCGGCGGTGGTGTTCTTGGGCATGAGAGTTCCCGACTGCGGCACGACGCCCCGGACCAGCATGCCGCGCAGGCGTGGTGGTCATCGCACTGACGAAGCGTTCGCCTCTTTCCGTCGCGGGAGCGCAAGCGGGTCCGGGCCGCGGTGCGCAGACGGGGGCAGCAGTGGCTGCCGACCCTCAGGGTACACGCATCCGCCTCTGAGTCCGGAGACATCAGCGAAGACGCCCGCATGCCCATCCGCCGCGGCACGAACCCATCGCGCCGTTCACGGACATCGTCGACGCCGTCCGCACGTTGCCGCCTGCGCACCACCCGCCTCCAGGCTCGGGGAGCAGCAGCTGTGGTTGCCACAGCCCTACCGGCGGGCCAGAAGCAGTCGACGCCCGACCGGGACCGGGCGAACTTGGCCCAACGCTTGATAGTTTCCGTGTCAGAGGATGCTCCACAGCTGTTTGGTGTCACCGCGTGCGACCTGGCTGATGCGACGTCGGACCTCGTCGAGCGTTGTGCTGCCGGGGAGTGCCCGTTTGGCGTTGGTGGTGATCATTCTCAGTTCGCGCAGGGCGGCCAGGACCGGATAGCCGGGCCAGTCGGTGATGTCGAGGCCGTATTGGTTGGCGAATGCCTCGTAGTGTGCCTGGCCGTGTCCGAAGCGGCGGCAGTGGATCTCGATGGTGGTCAGGTCCCACTCCGGCTGGCCGAACGCTGCGGTGTCCCAGTCACACAGGACGGCCCGGCCGTCAGGGGTGTGCAGTGCATTTCGGTGCTGCGGGTCGCCCTGAATGACCGAGGGCTTGAGCAGGTAGGTGATGTCGCCGAGCTGATCCGCGAGGCCGTCGGTCATGCGGCTCAGGAGGTCAAGCTCCTTGTTGGTGAGCACTTCGGCGGCGGCCAGAGAGCGGCGGATGGCACCGACCGTGTCCACGGCCGGTAGGTGAACCGGCGGATTGGTCAGCTGGTGCAGGGCCCGCAGGGGGGCCGCGAGCTGCTCGGCGGCTACAGGGTGCTGAGGCTGGGGAAGGTAGGTCCAGATTGTGGCGAGGTGGCCATCGAGTTCCACCGGCTGGGGCACGGGGTGGAGGCCGACCGTTGGAAAATCCAGCTCAGTGAGCCAGGTGACCAGGGCGGTCGTCCGGCGGACTGCTGCGGACGGTGTGCCTAGTCGGGCGATCTTGAGGACGGCCCTGTCGGCGGGCAGATGGTAGACCGCGTTGGTGTGGCCGCGGAGCAGGACGGCGCCGTCGGGATCGAGGCCGGCCGTGTGGCAGACCTGCTCGAAGACGGAGGCGAGGTGTGTGGCCGTGTACCCGCCGGCGGAGACTGCGGTGGTAGACATGGTGGCCAGGGTTTCGTACGGCACAGGCCTGTGTCACGCCCGGCCGACGGGCAGAGCAAGGGCTTGCGCGAACTGCCTGGCAGGACGTCCCGCTTGGAGCTGTTCGGGCAGTATGTCGATGACGTCCTGGGCCCGGGCGCCGAGGATCGCGGTTCGGTGCGGTCCGGGTACCTCGCTGTAGGTGTGCGCGGCCAACTGCAGGGCATCGGTCGGGTTGCGCTCGGCCACCAGGCACATCGCCTCCTCGAGCCGCAGCAGCGCCGGGTCGATGCCGCCGTGCCCCTCCGGGTAGAGCGCAAGGGCTTGCTGCTGTGCGTGCCGGGCCTGGCTGGTCTCGCCGATCGCGGTGAGAGCACCGGACAGGTAGAGCCACAGACGCCGCTCCGGGAAAGCCCAGGCGTCGTTCTCCCGGCCGGGATGGCAGTGCTCGAACAGCTCATGGGCCAGGCGGATCGCCGCCTTCGCTCCGTCACGGTCTCCGAGACGGGCGAGCGCCCGGGCCTCTGCCGCGACGGCGAAGACCGAGGTTGGGCCAGGGCGGCCTCGGCTCAGCAGCCGGGCCTCCCTGGCCAGCTGTGCGGCCGCCGTCAGGGGACCGTAGTAGTAGGGGAGCATCGCCGCCTGCACACGGACCCGGGCACGAAGCTCCGGGTTGCCGGCGTCGTCAGCGGCCAGTCGGGCGGTGCCGTACCAGCGCTGGGCGTCGGGCAGTCGGCCGAGTTTCATCATCGCGTCAGCCACCAGCGTAGAGGCAACTGCCGTGAGCTCCGACAGGCGGCACTGCGCCGCGGCGGGCTGCCGCTCGACGGCCAGGGCCTGGATGTCCTCCAGGTCTCGCAACAGGAGCTGGATCATCTGCTCCGGCGGGGCGGTGACGTAGAGGCAGCGGGCACTCTGGAGCCGCTCATCGAGCAGGTCCAGCTCGCCAGGGCTGACCGTGGTGTCGGCAAGGGTGCGGTTGATCGCACGACGGGTACGCTCCGCAAGGTCGTGCATGGGGTCCCGCTGCGCCAGCCCGGCCGGTGGGGCTGACAGCCGGGCCTCCGCCGTGGGGCCTGCCAGGCCAAGGCCACTGGGCGTCGATTCGTAGAGCCGGCACAGCAGGCGAACGGTGTGCTCACGGGGACGTACACCGAGATCCTCCCACCCGCGCAGTAGTTCCTTGGTGCCCCGGAAAGGCTCCTGGCCGGCCTTCTCGGCGAGATCCACCAGGTGCCTGATGGCCTGCGGGCGGCTCCACCCTCTGGCCTGTCGGTGGGCGTGGAGGTTGCTGACCCCGCAGCACTGCCGCAGAGCGGCCACGAGAGCCAGCAGTCCTCCCCTGGAGACCTCCTGCGATTGCCGCAACCGCACTGCGCACTGCCGGCCGTGACCAGTCGTCATACCGGCATTGTGAGGGTCACCAGCACCCGATGCGCAGGCCGCGGAGAAGTTCCTTCCGAAACGGCGTGACTTCGCTGCCGAAAGTGAGTCGTGGCCTGGAAGCGGCACAACTTTCGGCCCAACTTCTGCCGTCCGGCCCGGCTTTGCCCGGTTGTCACGCTCTTCCGTCGCGACGAGTCTTGCCGAGCCCGAACAGGAGCAGGCCGCTCTCGGTCATCAGCTCCGGCGTTCGTGCCAGTCGGCATCTCGAAGGAGGACGGCGTGACACCCATCATCTCTGCCAGAGCAGGCGGCGCCTTGCTCGGCCGCGAATGCGCCGGTGATCGGCGTTCTGGCGGGGGCCGAGGCCGAACCGAAGTGCTCGCACTCGACCCCGACGAGCAGAACGTCCAGGGCGCTCGATCGTTTGCCGCAGAGGTTCTTGCGACCTGGCGCGTGAGCACCCGCATTGCAGAGTGTGTGCCGTTGGTGGTCAGCGAACTGGTCACCAACGCGATCCGCCACAGCCCCGAACGGCCGACCGATTTCAAGATCCAACTTCGGATCGCGTACAGGCCCGGTGTTCTCGCGATCGGGGTATCGGACCCGCACCCCGGCACGCCGGTGCTGCGCTCTGCAGGGCCCGCGGAGAGTCACGGACGGGGCCTGCGGTTGGTAGAGGCCTACTGCGACGAATGGACCGTGCTTCGCACCGCGGACGGCGGAAAGCAGGTCTGCGCCTTCTGGGCCCTGCCCGATCCCTCGTCGCCCGTGGGCCGCGACACGGCCACGCCGCTCGCAGACTGACTCCGCCCGTCCCCTTCTTCGATGATCGCCTTCAGCAAAGGGCAACGATGACCTCATCCCGCAGGCGGCTGCTCCCGGCGCCGTCTCGGACGGTCGCCCCCGCTCCCGTTCCGGGCACCGATCGTCTACTTGGGCCGATCGGCAGCGTCACACCAGTAGCTCGTGAGCATCTCGCCCGGCCAGGCGGGCTCCGTCACCTCACCGCGCGGCCCCATCTCGGTGAAGTACGGCGCAATGTCGATCACGGGCGTTCCATCCACGGCATCCAGATCGGTGACGTGAAGGTCCCGCCCGTCGACCCGCAGCAACCGCGGGTAGGAGATGGCCATCTGGTTCGGCCTGCGGTGATTGCGGTGGACGAAGGTGCCGGTAGCCGGCCACCGAGCGTCCCCACGCGGACTGCGGGCGTGGAGCTGAACGTCCTCCGGCGAGGCGAGGTGGAAACGCCAGGTGACCACCACGTGGGAGAACTGATCAAGACCCTGAACGGTCTCCAGGGGATAGTCCGCGTTCAGCCGGATGATCGACTCGACGCCGCCCTGGTAATCGTCGGCCACCTGGGGGTGGCCTCCGACCACGGTCGCGATCGGTGTGATCAGGATCGGCTGCACGGGGGTCTCCAATCTTGCCAGTCCCACGGGGCTGGGCCGGGCTTGTGCCAAGGGCTCTGTGCGGGGTCGTGGTCAGCCTACGGTGCGAAGGAACTCTGCTGCGCGGTGGTCCAGCTCGGCCGCGGCGCTGCCGCCACGTGCCCGGACCGGGGACAGGACCTGGCGCATCCGGACCACCGTGTCGCGGGCACGGCCGGACTGGATGCCTGCATCGGTCATCGTGTCCAGTGCCTGGTTCCAGGTGGCGCAGGCTGCATCGACGTGCCCTCGGCGGACTTGGACGTCGCCCATGTATCCGAGGGTTACGACGCGGGTGCGGGTTTGAGGAAGCGGCCGGCTGCGGACACTGTCAGCGAATTCGGCCTCAGCCGTCTTGAGGTCGCCCAGGTCTCGCAGGGTGCAGGCGGTCTCGTGGGCGAGGCTCGCACGGCTGAAGAAGCCGACTCGCCCGGGCTCGTCCTGGCCGCCGGTCGCATCGGCCCGGTCGAGATCCTTTTCGGCGCGGGTCAGCGCCGCCATGGCCTCCTGGCTGCGGCCAGCTGCGGCCAGGGCCCGCGCGTGGACGACGCCGAGGAGTGCGCGTTCCCTGGCGCTGGCGTGCCCGTAGCGGCGGGTGTCGACGGAGGCTTCGGCGTAGTTCAACGCCTGGCGGGGGTGGCCGAGGTCGACCGCCTGGTGGGCCTGGGCGCGCAGGATGTGCCCGGCCAGGGCGGGGTCGTCGGCTTCGGCGGCCAGCGCCAGGGCGACAGTGAAGCTGTGCTGGGCCAATGCGTGGGCTCCCGAGTCGAAGGTCATCCAACCGTCCATGTAGGTGAGTTCACCAGCGGCGGAGAGGAGCTCGCGGCGCAGCTGGTCGGTGGGGATGCGCGCGGCCAGGTAGGTGGCGACGTCCGTGTGCAGGTAGGCGCGCAGGGCGGCGCGGCCGGCACCTCCTCCGAGGCGCTGGTCGCGCGAGGAGAAGAAGATCATGGCCTCCCTGAGGCTTTCGACGTGCGCCGCGGTGATGACGAGCGACGAGACGGGGGTGCGGCGGCGGGCCTGTTCCGGGCGTTCCTGCCACCAGCGGGCCGGAGGAAGTACGCCGAGCGCGGAGTATCCGAGCATCTGGCGGCGGCTGATCATGCTGCTGTCCCCGAGATCTACGAGTGCGGAAACGGTGTCGACGTCCCAGCCTGTCACCGTGGTGTGCTCAGCGGGACCGGTGAGGCCGATCTCCGCCGGTGTGACCGGTCGCCCGAGTCCCCGGGCGAGCGTCTGGCACAAGATAGCCGGGGCCCGGCCGCTTGGCTTCACTCCGCGCAGCCACTGGGAGATGTGAGAGCGGGTCACCGACTGGAGCTCCTCGGCGCCCTCTTCGTGGGCGATGCGCCGCAGGTGGCCGGCCAGGCGGTCCTGGGACCAGCCCAATTCCTTGATGACGGCCTCGAGCCGTGTGTTGCGTGTCAGCGCCACGGTGCGCCCCTTGTACTCGAAACGATCTTTAGCGGCGTTAGCAGCATTCGCGCTCGCTGGGGGATTCCCACCAGCTGTGACAGGCGGTTTGCTCACAGTCATGACGATATTCCGCGTCACCGTACGGCGGGGCCGGATTTCTCGAGATTCGACGGTACCTGCTCGGGGCGCCGTCAGGCCCTTCTTCGGTTGGCCCGAGCGGGAGTTGACGGCCTCATGAACTGCCCACCGTGTCTGACACGCGCCACCCAGGAGGGACGATGACTGAGACGACTCGATCGCTGCGGCTGTCGGCGCCGCGCCCGGCAGACCGGCGGGCCACCGTGTACCGCCCTGCGTCGGCCGTTGCCGAGCTGGGGCCGGCCGCTCGGGCAGGCGGAGCCGTGCTGGCCCAGCCGGGCGTGGGGGACGCGGGTGCCGAGCCGACGCTTGGAGCGCTGCTCGCGGGCGAGTTTCTCCGCCTGGCCGCTCTGATCCACGCGGCGGAGGTCTCGGTGTCCGGGCGCGGCGGCTACATGTGGTGGGAGAAGGCCGCCGAGGCGGCTGACTCGGCGGTGGCCTTTCTGTGCGACGTCGTCGCTCGGCACGGATGGCCGGGGGCAGCGCTGATCGGGCCGGAGGCCTGCGAGGCGGTGCTGTTGATCACCTCCCGCGCGCGGCCTGACGCTCGGCGGCCGCTGGTCGTCGCCCTCTCGCGGGCCGTGTCCCTCGGGTCGGTGCCGGCGTGGCATCTGCAGCGACTCGGGGCCGTGGCCGAAAGCTGGTCGACCAGGTCGGAGGTGCCGGCATGACGCGCCTGGGACTGATGCGGGGCAGGCGTCAGCGACCTGCGGCGCCGGCCGACCGCGCCGTGGAACTGGAGGTCCCAGCTGTAGCAGGATCGGCGGTCGAGGAGTACGTCCGCACCGAGCTGCCCCACGCGCTGCGACTCGTCGAGGCCGGCAGTGCCGTCCCCCTGCTGGAGGACAGGCAACTGCGGCCCGGGACCGCCCTGGCGATCGGACAGCTGACCGCCGCGCTCAACCGGACACGGAGGGCGGCAGCCGAAGACGTCCTCCAGACCGTGCTTCCTCTGCTGGAGGTCCTGGCCGCCCAGTTGCCGCACGGTCCGGCCGGGGTCGCCCGCATCCAGGCCCTGCCACCGGGGACCGCTTTGATGCTGCGCCTGGCCACCCGGGCGGTGGTACTGGCCGGCGGACGCTGGCCGGGCCTGTGCCGCGAACCCGAGCCGATCGGCGACATCGCCGCTACCGCGCTCGCCGGGGTGCCGGGCGCCTCCCGGGTCCAGCTGGAAATCGGTGCCCCGTACCTAATCACCGCGCCCGCAGTGGAACCCCTCCTTGCCGCGACGGCCGAACTGGCCGACAACGCGCTGCGAGCCTGCGGCCCGGAGGCGCACAGTCCCGTGCTGGTGGCGACCGGCAGGATCGACAACGGCGTCCTCCCCGTGACGGTCGCCGACACCGGCCCAGGACTGAGCGCGACGGCACTGGCCAGCGCGCAAGCCGTCGCCCAACTGCGCCGCGGCGTATACACCGCGTCCCAGACCGCCCTCGGGCGCGGCCTGGGACTGCGCACCATCGCCGCCGCGGCCATCAGCGCGGACTTCCGTGTCGACATCCACTCAGTTCCCGGCCAGGGAACGACAGCCCGTCTCCTACTCCCGGCCCGTCTCCTGATCGACCCGACCGATCCCGCTGCGTACGCGGACCCGTACACCGCGGCCGCACCTCACTGACCCCAGGAAGGAACCGAACCACCATGACCACTCAGGTTGAAGTGCCTTCTCTTTCCAGCGCCGAGTTGCTTACCACCATCGAGCAAACCCCGGGCCTGCGCGCCCTTGTGCACGTCAGCTCGG
Source organism: Kitasatospora sp. NPDC004240 (assembly GCF_053603215.1). Taxonomy (NCBI): domain Bacteria; kingdom Bacillati; phylum Actinomycetota; class Actinomycetes; order Kitasatosporales; family Streptomycetaceae; genus Kitasatospora; species Kitasatospora sp. NPDC004240. The sequence goes on from NZ_JBSGFD010000001.1 coordinate 15,383, forward strand.
ACGGCATCCCGCTCGCTCACGCAGGCGACGCCTGCGGACACGACCTCGACAGCCTGGCCGCGCTGGCGAGCAGCCTGTACGCGCTTGGAAGAAGCGGCGGCGAGTTCGTCGGTCCCGGCGCGCTGCCCCAGACCATCCTCATCGACTACCCGCAGGGCCCGCTGGTGGTGGCCTCCGCGCCCGGGTCCGTGCTCGCCGGCCTGGGAGGGGAAGCAACGGACCCCGGAGACCTGGGCCTGGTCCTGACGAAGCTCGCGAGACGGCTCGACCTTCGGAATCCCGTCGTGGTCTAGCCGCTCGCGCCCCCGCCCCTCACCCGCTTCCCCACACCATCCCCCTCCCCGTCCTTACCAACCGCTTCCGGAGGTCCGATGCCGCACCTCACCACCCCGAACCCCACAAGCACCACTACAGCTCCGGTCATCGCCGTCCTCACCGGCCGCACGGGCAGCGGGCAGACCACGATGCAGATCCTGTCCTGCGGCGTGGCGGTATCCACGACCACCTACCCGGACGGGGCCTGGGTCGCCGTCCACGGTCCGGGCCACCCCGGCGCTGCCGTGCTGGTCGACCAGGCCCTGCCGAAGGGGTTACGGATGCCCGGCTACGTCCAGGTCGACGGGCGGCCCCTCCTGTCCGAGGACAGCGTCGACAGGCCGTGGACAGTGCGCGCCTGCACGAAAGGCAAGCTGGCGATCGTCACCCGCACACCCTCCGCCGACAGCGCCGTGCTTCGCGTCCAGCTCACCGTCCCCGCCGCCCAGGCCCGGGAGGAGGACCACTGCAGTCATGACCCGCGGTGCCCCGAGTCCTGCGCGTCGGATGCCCCGGCGGCCACCGCCGTGGCGTCCCACCCCGAACAGGGCTGGAGCCTGCTGTGCAACGGCACGCTGCTGTTCGAGGACAGCGGTGCCGTGCTGCCGGACGGCCGGATCCTTGAGCCCGCCAGGACAACCAGCCAGGAGCGTTCGACGTGACCAGGCCCGATCTTCCCCAAGCCCCCGCCAGGGGACGCCTGGCCGGCGGGGCGACGGTGCACATATCGGCGCCCGGCGCACAGACCAGGGGACCAGACGGGATCGCCCGCGGCGCGGTCGTGCTGCGGGATCCGGCGCAGCGATCTCGGCTTCGCCCGGACGTCGCCGCCTCGGCCCGGGTCTCCAACGCGTTCCTCGGCGGGAAGGACGCCTTCCCCGTCGACCGGGACGTCGTTCAGCGGCTGTGCGAGGCCGATCCCCACTGGGCCCGGGATGCGGCAGCATCCAGGGCGGTGCTGCTGGACCTGGTGGCGGCCGCTGCAGCCCGGGGCGTCGACCAGTTCGTGGATCTTGGCTGCGGCCTGACGACCGGTGCGGCCGGTAGCCCGCTCGCGCCGATCCACACCGTCATCCTGCCGATCCGCCCGTCTGCGCGGATCGTGTACGTGGACGCCGACCCGATGGTGATGACCCACGTCCGGGCGCTGCTCCACGCACCCGCCCCGGTGCAGATCCGCCACGTGCGCGCCGACCTGACCTCACCAACCGGCCTGCTGCGGGAACTGCGCCGGAACGCGGACCTGGACTGGCAGCGTCCCGTCACGGTCGTCCTCGCGGACGTCCTGCACGAGCTGTCCGACCCACAGGCCCGAACGCTGCTCGCCGCACTGCACCTGGTGCTACCGAAGGGCAGCGTGCTGCTGCTCAGCCATCGCGGCCACAGCGAAGCCGACCGGGATGCGCGGGTCGCCGACCTCCTCAGGCAGGCCCGGCTGCCGTGGCATCCACGCGGCCGCGACGCCGTCGACACCCTGCTTGTCGGCTGGGAGCGCCTGGCGCCGGCGGAGGGCGACGACACGGGCGGCATGTGCACGGTGGCGGTGTCCGGAGGGACGAGGTGACCGGCGCCCCGATCCTGACGGTTCCGCGTATCACCCGGTGGAGCGAGGAGGAGTACGACAACAATCTGACGGCCCGCACGGGCGCTGACGGACGGCCGGCCGGGATCGCCTACCCCCTCGAGCTGCCGTCCGACCGCGTGAACGGCGTGCTCGTCCTGCGGTGCACCGGCCAGGCCGCAGGGGTGCCGCGCTGGGACAGCCCCCACCCCGGCCGCCAGCACCACCTGATGCTGCACCTCAGGTGCCGGGTGTGCGGGGAGCCGGCGGACCGCACCGAGGCAGGCGGGCTGTGGCTCCTCCCACGCCCCACGACCCCCGGCGGCCGCCCGCGCACCCTCGATGCCGCCTGGCCGGAGGGCGCCGTCGTCGAACACCCGCCCATGTGCGCCCCACACGCCCTGTCCTCACCCGCCCACTGCCGGGCCCTGGACGGCGCACTGCTGGTACGGGTCCGCGAGGCCCCCGTGTGGGGATTCGCCGGACTCCGGTTCCCCTCACACCCGAACGGGCCCGCGCCCGCACGCGGCCACTTCGAGGTGGGTGACCCGGCCCTTCCCTGGGTCGTCGCGACCCACCTCCTGCGCACCCTCACCGGCTGCACCCCGCTGACCGCAGAGGACCTTCGCGCCGAACTCGCCAGCCGCCGCTGACCCCGCACGGCTGCGCAATCCCCGCGGCCCCGGCCGCTGCCGTCCGGGCCGCCGACCCCCTCTTCCGGCCCCGGGCCGCTCCCACCCACCCACCCGAACGGAACAGCCACCATCGTGCCGAACACCTTCGCACCGCCCGTCCCTGCGCCGAGTACCCCGCTGGAAGAACTCGTCCCCCTGAGCGACAACAAGACCGCCGTCCTGCTGAGCACGAGCGGGACCGTCGAGTACGGCGCCGACGCGATCGGCGGCACCCTCCACTTTGCCCGGCTACTGGGTGACCAGCGGCACGGGCAGTGGAGCCTCGCGCCGGCCAGCGCGGGCCGGGCCGACCGCAGCCGATGGGACGGCGACAACCTCGTCCTCACCCAGGAGTGGGACACCCCGCACGGCACGGTGCGGATCATCTCCTTCATGCCGCCGCAGCCCCTCAACGGTGCTCCCAGCCGCCTCCACCAGATCGTCGAAGGCGTCACCGGCACCGTGGAAGTGCACTCCGTCTTCCACCCCCGATTCGAGGACGGGCGGCTGCCCGGCCACTCGGACACCCTCGAGCGCGGCGACGGCCGGCGCGCAGTGCGCCTGTCCGCCGGACCTGTCACCCTCCTCCTCGACGGCCCCGAGCACTACCTCGACGCCTTCGGCCGGTGGACGGCCCGGTTCACCGCCGCCGAAGGCGGGCGGACCGCACTGACACTGACCATCGACCACCCGACGCCCACCGCGGCCAACCCGCCGGACGCCGACACCGACCTGTACGTCACCCGACGTGACTGGCAGCGGTGGACCGCCGAACTCGCCTACGACGGCCCCTACCAGGAACCGGTGCGGCGCAGCGCCGTCCTGCTGCGGGCCCTGACGATCCGCGGCACTGGGGCTGTGGCGGCGGCGTTGACGCGCAGCGTGCCGGAGGACATCGGCGGGGGACGGAACTGGGACTACGAGGCGTGCTGGCTGAGGGATTCGGCGCTGACGATCCTGGCCCTGGTCCGGCTGGGCCTGCTGGAGGAGGCGGCGCGGTGGCGGCGCTGGCTGCTGCGTGCCATCGCCGGGGACGTGCAGAACCTGGCGATCATGTACCGGCTCGACGGTTCGCGGACGCTGACGGAGCGGGAGTTGGACTGGCTGCCCGGCTACGAGGGCTCCCGGCCGGTGCGGGCCGGCAACGCGGCCGCCGACCAGGTGCAGAACGACGTCTTCGGCGAGGTCATCGAGGCGCTGGTGGCGGCCGAGCGCGCGGGCCTGCCTGCGGACACGGACGTGGATGCCCTCATGGCGGCGCTCGGCGAGGAGATCGTGCGCATCTGGCGCAGGCCCGACGCGGGGATCTGGGAGGTCCGCGGGCCGCAGCGGCGCTTCACCCACTCTGCGCTGCTGTGCTGGCAGGGCCTGCACCTGCTGGTCGAATGGGCGCAGGACCGCGCGGCGGCCGGCGCCCCGCCCGTGAACACCTCGACGGTCGCCCGGTGGGTGGCCGAGCGGGACGCGATCAAGACCGACATCCTTCAGCACGCCTACAACCCCCAGGTGCGGGCGTTCACCCAGTACTACGGCGGCCGCGATCTGGACGCCGCGGTCCTGCTGATGGCCACCAGCGGCTTTCTGCCTCCCGACGACAAGCGGCTGATCGGCACGATCGACGCCGTCCAGCGGGACCTCACCGACGCCGCGGGGCTCGTCCGCCGCTACCTGCCGGACCCGAGCGGGCGGGTCGACGGGCTCACCGACGACGAGGGCGCCTTCCTCGCCTGCTCCTTCCACCTGGTCGAAGCGCTCGCCTACATCGGCCGCGCCGACGAGGCCCGCACCTTGTTCGAGCGGCTGCTCGCGCTGCGCGCCCCGCACGGCGTGCTCACCGAGATGTGGGACGCCCGGAACCGCCGACCGCTCGGGAACCTGCCGCAGGGCTTCCCGCTTTGGGCGTTGATCGGAGCCGCTCTCACGCTCTCCGCCGCCCCCAGCACGGGCGAGGGGATCACGCTGCCCCGTCAGCGCACGCAGGACACCGCCCAGGACGCCGTGGCAGCGGCCGCGTGAGCACCGCACACTGTTCCGACGGCGCCCCGGCGGCCGCAATGCCGCCCGCGCCGCTGCTCAACGCCACCGAGCTGGCACTGCTGCGATACGTGATCCTGCCCGGCGGCCGCCGCGCCCGCCTCGCCGTCACCGGGCTGAGCACTGCGGACATCAAGGACGCCGAAGACCGGGCGTGCTGCCTGGTCTGCGCGGCGAACCTGGTCCAGACCGGCGCGCTCGCCGCCGCCCACCGTCTACTGAGCGCCGACCAGGTAGGAATCGGGCAGCTCCTGCCCCAGCCCCTCTCGGCCCGCCGTACCGAGGCGCTCGTGCTCGCTGCCGGGGGCACACCGCCGCCCAGACCGCGAAGGCCATGGGCGTTGCGGAGCACACCGTCACCGCGTACTGGCGGGCCCGGGAACTCGGTGTCCGCACGCCGGGGCAGGCCGGCTACGCCGCCATCGCGGCCGGTCTGCTGACCCTCGACCGGATTCGCCCCACCTTCCCGGCCCTCACCCTCGCCGCCTACCTTGGCGGCGACCGGCCGGCTACGCCGAGGGAGAGCACGTGACCACCAACCTGACATCGCCCACCGGCGCGCACCCGCCGGTGCGGGCGGAACACATGCGGCACGTCCAGCACACCGCACCGGACAGCACCGCCCTGCCCTCCAGCTCGCGGGCGGTGAGGTCGTGACGCCCATCACCCAGGCTCCGGCTACCGTGGTCCTTCCAGTGCTGCCCGCCCTCGACGCGGACGACCTGCAGCTGGTGCGACTTGTCCTGACTCCCGGGCCGTTCAAGGCCCGGGCGCGAGCGGTCGGCATCCCCATGGCGCGGATCAACGGCGCGCCGGGCCGCGTGTGCGACCTCCTCGGCGCAACGCACCTGCCGCAGGCTGGCGCGATCGCCGCCGCGTACTGCCTGTTCACCAGTGCCGACCTCGGCCTGCCCGAGCTGCGCGGCCCGTTGCACCTCGCCCCCCGGAAGCGGGCCGCAATGGAGCTGCTCATCTCGGGGCTCGAGGACTTCCAGATCGCCGAGCAGCTCCAGCTGTCATCCGACACGGTCCGCGGCTACCTCACCGACGCCGTGACCGATCTCGCCTGCCCGCGCCGGCCCCAGGCCGCGTTCACCGCGATCGCCTCCGGCACCCTATCCCTGTCGGCGATCTCCCCGCTCTACCCGGACGTGCGCCTGCCCCTCGGATCGGTCCGGTGACCGCCAACTTGATGCCAGCCCGGCCCAGCGGGGGCGACGTTGCGCATTACCGCGTCCCTGAGCGGGGGCCTGGACGGACCGAGATGTGCAACCGCCTCGGCACCAGCGAGAGCACGCTTCGCACCCACGTGTAGCGGCTCAGACGAAGCTCCGAGCCCACACACACAGCTGGAAGTCGTCAGCAAAGCAACAGCTCACGACCCTTTTCCTAAGCCCCAGCCCTGTGACCAACGCGCCGGCCACCACCATACGGCGCGGCCTTCCCCCTGCTCGATGAAGGATGATTCCTTGCCCACCCGTACCACCGCCGACACCGACCGGTGTCACTCCTTCGAGACCGTCGTGGTCCTCACCGCCCCGGACGGCCGGGTTGCTCTGCGCCCGGCCGGAGAGCACCTCGAACCGTTCGGCACGACCGTGAGCAGCGGGGAGAGCCCGCACGACGCGGCCGTGCGCGCGCTGCTCGGACCGGATGGACCCCGGGCGGTGCCCGGCCGGCTGCTGGCCGTCGACTGGACCGCTCCCGCCCCCGCGGGCACGGGACGTGCGGAGATCGCCCACCTCTACGAGGCGGAGTCGACCGCCGCCCGAACAACCGAACTGGAAGCGGGCGGCCAGGTGCGGTTCATTGCGCCGGGCGACCTGGGCGTCCTTGACCCGCAGTGGGCCCGCCGGCTGCTGGCCGCCCTGCACGCCCGCGTGGAGAACACCGTCACCGAGCTTGACCACGGCAGGCCCCGCCATCCTGGTGTGCTCGACCGCTACCGCATCCTGGCCAGCCGCACCCAAGCCGCAGAGGGCAAATGGATGACCGGCGAGCGTTGGGACGGGACACCGACACACGTCCGGGGCTGGCTGTTCGCGCCGGACGGCCGGGTCCTGCTGCTCCACGACCCGGCCACCGGCCGAACCGACCTGCCCGGCGGAGCAGGGGGAGAGGATCCGACGATGGCGCTGGGCGCGGTAGCCGCGGCCACAGCCCACGCGACGCTCAGCCAGGACCGCGAGGTCGTCGGGCACCACCTTCTAGGCGACGAAGCGACGGCCAGCGTGGCGGCACGGCTGCGGGTCCTCGGCCCGCTGGTGCCGGCGCCGTGCGCGCCGCTGCCGATCCGACTGCTGGCCACTCCTATCCAGGCCCAGGAGCTGATGCCACATGCAGCGATTACGCGCTCCGAACTGCAGGCCGTTTTGCACCTGGCTCACGCGGAGTTCGAGCTTCCTACCGCGGATCGCCGACCGGTCACCGAGGTCGCCGTAACCGGCGGCGTCCTGTGAAGCGCGGCACCACTGTACTGGCGGCCCCCAACCGCGAGGGCTGCGACGAGGCGACCCGGAGGAGAGTCGGGAAACGCATCACCTATCGAATCACGGCCGGTTAGGGCATTCCATGGCATCCCAGCGATCTACGCCGAACACGCGGCTCGGCGCGCTCGTCGTCGAGTGCGAGGTCTCCCACAGGGAGCTCGCGCGCAGGGTAAACGAGCTGGGTGCGGCTGCCGGACGACGAACCTCGTACACCCACACCCACGTCGCTGCGTGGCTGGGCGGCGCGACACCGCGGCGGGCGGCGCAGGAGTGCATCGTCGAGGTGCTCGGCAACCTCCTCGGCCGGACCGTCACCCTTTCGGATGCCGGTTGGGGCGTCCCGCCGGTTTCGGGGACGGACAGCGGGTTGGATTTCCCCCACGACCGCGAGGCCGCCCTTGCGGGCGCCGTGAACTGCTGGAGAAATGTGGACCGTCGCGACCTGTTGCTGACGGCGGGAGCGTCCTTCACCACGTCGGCCTTCCGCTGGCTGGCCGACCCGGCCGACGAGCCGGCCGCCCGCGCCGGAACGGTGCGTGTCGGTCCGGCGGACGTGGAGCGCCTGTGGACGGCGGCCGCCGAGGCACAGGCGGCGGACTCCCGCTTCGGGGGCGGTGCTTGGCGCCGCAGCCAGGTCATGGACTGCCTGCGGGGAGCCGGACCGCTCCTCGACGGCGCCTACTCGGCTTCGACGGGGCAGGCTCTGCACACGGCGCTGGCCGAACTGTCCAGGGTGGCCGGCTGGGCGGCCATGGACGCCGGGGACCGCGCCGCCTCCGACCGGCTGCTGATCCAGGCGCTGCGGATGGCCCGCGCGGCCGGCGACGTGGAGATGGGCTGCTACGTCCTGGCGACGATGTCCCTCTCCGCGTATCTGGCCGGCCGGTGTGCGCAGGCCGCGGAGATGGCGTCCGCCGCCTATGCCCGTGGCCGCGGGCACGCGGCCCCGAGGGTTCTGGCGTTCTGCAAGCTGGCAGAGGCCCGGGCGCTGGCCAAGCAGGGCGACGGGCCCGGTGCGGGAGCGGCCCTGGCCCTGTGCGAGAGCCTGCTGTCGGGGCTCCGGCCCGGGTCTCACGACCCCGGGTGGATCTCGTACATGACCCCCGCGCGGATGGCCACCGACGCTGTCGAGGTGCATCGGGACTTGGGCCTGACCCGGGCGGCGATGGTGTGGGCCGAGCGGGCGGGGGCGATGCCGGTGCAGCGCTTCACCCGGGCGGTCGGCATCAGGCGCGCCGTACTGGCCGGCGTCCACCTGATCGACGGGGACCTCGAACCCGCGCTCGCGGACGCTCACGGTGCGGTGGACATCCTGGGTGGGGTTCGCTCGCCCCGTGCCCATGCCTACCTGCACGACGTGGTGGGCCGGCTCGGCCGGTGGCGGGACGAGCCCGCGGTGCGCGAGGTCGTCCACCGGGTCCGTACCGAACTACCTCCGGCCGTCTGACCGTTCGCTCCAGTGGCCGGGCCGCTCTACGAGGTTGCGGCCAGGCGGGTGACGCGGTGTGCGGCGTCGGCTGCGCCGCGGATCCTGCACCGCGCATACATCGCCAACTGCGGTCGCATGCTAGCAAGTTCGCGGCTGGTGCGGTGGGAGGCCACGCCGTCCATCAGGTCGAGACTGCGGGTGAGGAGGTCGACGGCCTCCTCGTGGCGATCCTGTGCTGCGACCGCGCGGGCGATGTTGGCGAGGGTCAGCGCGCGGGTGCGGCGGTAGGCGTGGTCGGTGCGGTCCGCCAGGGCGGCGCGGTAGTGGCGCTCGGCGGCGGCGTGGTGGCCCATCTCGGTCAGCGTGCGGCCGGTGTGGGAGGCGACAACGGCGTCGGTGGGGCCGGCGGCGGCCGCGTAGGAGGGCAGTGCGTCGGTTCCGGTGCGGGCGGCCTCCCGGGCGGCGTCGATCAGGGCCGAGGCGGCACTCGGGTTGCCGCCGGCGCCCTGGGCGCGGGCGGCGGTGATGAGCAGCAGGGCCTCGGTGCGCTTGTCGACGCGGCCGCGGGTGCGGGCGAGTGCGGCGTCGGCGAGGTCGACGGTGCCTGCGTGGTGGCCGAGGTCGAGGGCCTGGTGGACGAGGGCCCGCATGCCCCAGGCGGCCTGTCCGGTGCGGTCGTCGGGGTCGGCCTCGCGGGCGAGGCGGACGGCGAGCCGGTAGTGGTGCTGGGCGGCGCCCTCGCGACCGGCATCGTGGCACTTGAAGCCGATGAGGGTGGCGAGGTCGGCGGCGGCCGCGAAGGCGTCGGCGCGGGCGCGGTCGTTGGTGTAGGTGCCGTGCAGCATGGGGGCGACGACGTCACTCAGGAAGGTCCCGGCGACGCTGAGGCCGTGCCCGCCGCCCAGGAGCTCGTCGGAGGCCCGGAAGGTGGCGGTGAACTGGCGCACCGCCGTGGTCTCGCCGCTGCCGATCCGGCGTCCCGGGCCGCCGGCGGGCAGTGCCGCGGCGGTGCGGGGGGCGGGGGCCAGCGGGGTGATGAGGCCTGCGGCGGAGAAGCCGAGGGCGAGGAAGTCACGGCGGTCGTGCACGAGGAGCCTTCCGGTTTCGATTGCGGCGGCCGCGAGGCCCAGGAGCATGAAATCGGTGCTCGTGTCCTCGCCCAGGCCGATCTCGGCGACCGTGACGGGCCGCCGGAGTCTTCTGGACAGCGCCTCGGCGACGTAGGCGGGGGTGTTCCCCGCGGGGACGGCGCCCGAGCTCACCCAGGCGTGGACGGCCGAGCGGGACGTGCCCAGCCGGACTCCGGACTCGGCCGCGACCGCTCTGGTGGCGCGGGCCAGCGCTTCGAGGGTGAGGCCGGCCTCGTCCATCACGTCGGCCAGCTGCTGGTTGGGTGTTCTGGGTGTCGCCACTGTCCGCCCCCCGGTGGTCGCGCCACCGACGGACCCGGTCGGTGGTGACCACGCTAGCGCCGCGGCGCACTCGCGGTCCGCGACTCTGCGAAAGCACCGCATCACCTTCCGCACAGGGGAGTTGTCGGGGCGTGTGGCCCGGCGGAGGAACCGGGGCGGGACGCGGTTAGACCACCGGGGGGCGCCCAGCCAGGGTCAGGCGCCACGCGGTGGCCCAGGAGATCGGGCTCCGCTCGCCGTGGCCGCCGCGCAGTCCTTCCCACAGGCCGGAGAACCACGGGAGCAGCGTGCGCGGTGCTCGCCGGGCCCGCAGCACGGTAATGGCGACCCAGGTGGCGATGTAAACGGGGACCAGGGGCGCGGGTAGGCGCCGGTAGGCGACCCAGACCCGGTTGCGGGCGACCAGGCGCTGGTAGAGGGCGTGGCGGGCGGGATCGCTGGCGGGGTGGTGGACGACCACCTGCGGCGCGTAGTAGCCAGTCAGGCCCGCGTTCCAGCACCGCAGTGCCAGGTCGAACCCCTCGTGGTAGAGGAAGAAGTGCCCGGGCCACCCTCCGACCTGCTCGAATACCTGGCGGCGGACGAGGACGACGCCTTCGGCCATCGCCGCGACGGTGCCGGGCCGGTCGGGGTCCGCGGTGCGCAGCCGGGGCACCCAGCGGCGGACGGTCACCCCGGTGTCGGGGTCGGCAATCCGGGGCTGGACCCAGGCGGCCGCGGGGTGCCGCCGGGCCTCCTCCACGAGGCGGGCCAGGACATCGGTGCCGGGCAGGACGGCGTCGTTGTCGAAGAAGAACACGAACTCGCCACCGCCGCCGGCTTCCGCCAGCGCCCGGGCGCCGATGTTGCGGCCCTCGGGGATGCCCACGTTCTCCGGCAGCGCCAGGATCGTCACGCCGGCGGGGACGTGCTCGGGCTGGACGCCGTTGCCGACCACGATCACGCGCAGGTCGACGCCCTCCTGGGCGAGCAGGGACCGCAGCGCCGCCACCTGCTCGTGGCGGTCGTTCATGGTCAGGACGACGGCATCGACCGCGGCGGGGGCGGTCTCGGTGGGGCTCATGAGCGCTCCGGGGGCTGGGTGCCAAGTGGCGGAAGGGGTGGGGCGGTCCGGTGTGCATCAGTCAAGCTCCGCGTGCCGGGCCGGGGGTAGGGGGTGGGGATCGCGCGTGTGTTCATCGCGTTCATGATCGCCGCGGGCGGCGCCGGGGAGGGGCTCAGCGGGAGGCCGGGACGCGGAGCAGGCCGTGCTGCCACTGCGCCGGGTCCATGGTCTCGGCAGTAGCAGCCAGACGCTGAGCGGAAGCGGTCCTCAGTGCCTCGCGGCAGCGCCGGACCTTGCCCTCCACCTGGTGCCCTTGGCGCAGCAGGCGCAGTCCCTGCAGGTAGCAGTCGAGCTTGTCCGCGTCGTGGGCGCACCTGGCCTCGGGGGTGTCGTCGTCCTCGAACTCGGCGATCGCGCCGAGCACGACGGCCCGGACGCCCGGATGCGCGGCGGCGACCTGGTCGGCGGCCACGGCGCGGGGATCGGAGGCGGTGACGTAGCGGCGAGTGACGGGTGCCTGGTCGCCCGTGCGGGTCTCGGGCACGTCGTGCAGGACGCACAGCAGAGCGGTGCGGCCGGTGTCCGCGCCCTCCATCGCCGCCAGAGCGGCGTCGATCACGGCGGTGCTGTGGCTGTGGTCGACAACGCTCTCGGTCGCCGCCGGGGGACGCCGTCGTAGCGCCAGCCGGTGCGCGGCAGATCGGCCAGCTCCCGGACCTCGAACAGGAAAGCGACGGTTGCCTCGGTGGGCGGTTCGTGGGTCTGTTCGGTCACGTCGTGTGCTCCTGCAGGTGCGTCAGATCGTCTGCTGCAGACGGTAGTGGACCAGTTCCAGTGCGCGTGCCGATACCGGGGAGACGGCGCGCAGGCCGAGGAGGTCGGCGGTCGAGGAGAGCAGTTGTCGGGCGGTGGGGGGCGAAGGCCAGCCGCAGTTGGAGGTCACGCCGCCCTCCGCGCGTACGTCCGCCGGCGGCTATCGCGACCCCTTTTTCGATCATGAACACGATGAACGTGTCCGTGCCCTCCGCCCCCTGCCCGGACGGGCGGTGTGTCGGGTTCACTGGGACGACCGCAGCGCGCAGTGACACAAACCCGAACCGCGGGTGAGTTCCCGTCATGCTCGCTGTCACTTGCCGTAGTTGTGGAAAACTCGCAGGTCAGGGCGACCGCGCATCTCGTCCCGCTCAGGGGCGCCAGATGCTTCCGGCCACTCGAACCTGCTGTCGGATGCTGCCCGGAGAGGGAGGGAGCAAGGGTGGGCACCGACCCCCGGCCGGCCCGGCCCGGCCGAAGGACGCCCTCATCGAAAAGTGCCCCCCAAACGTGCCTCCCGCCGAGGGCCGATCTGTTGTGTGCTTATTCCCCTGAGCGCCCGGGTGCTGGTCGATCGCCGCAGGGCCGGCAGTGGAGTGTGCCCACCGGACCTGCACCGGACCGACAGGGGACGAAGCACGACTCCCGATCGCTCGAGTGCCGTCACCTCCAAGGAGCCTTGATGGACCATTCCACCCTCGCGGTGTCCAGCGGTAGCCGCGAGCCGTTGACGAACCGGCCGCACTCGCGCTGCTCCTTCGAGCCGCCGCCCCCGAGGCCGAGCACCGCCGTACCCGCCCCAACGAGCTGCGTCAGCACCTGGAGCAGCACCTCGCCGGGCCGGTCGGGATCGAGCGCCTCGACGGCCGGTGGGCGGTGGCGGACCCCTCCGGCCTGGCGCACGAGAGCCGCCACTGGCCGCAGCGGCTGAGCACAGCGAACCGGACTGCGAGTTCGTCGGCGCAGCGTACGCGGCCTTGCGAGCCGAGCCGGTAGAGCGCGGCGGGCCCCGCTTGAGGGACACGGCGTCCGTGCTGTGCCGTGCATCCCCGGGCCGAGCCGGCCTGCCCACGTTCCCGAGAAGCGATGACGCCCCCGTGCGTGCCGCGCAAGGTGAGAAATGGAGGCCCAGATGAGCCCAAACCGTACTCGTTGGATGAGACATGCCCTTGAGGCCGCGCAGAAGGCGCCGCAGTCAGGCCGACGGGTCGGCGTCGCGCTCGTTTCCGAAAGCAACGAGCTGATCTGCTCGGCCTTCGAGGGCGAAGTGCGCGGCGCATCCTGGTACCGCTCTCTGCGGGGCAAGATGCGCCAGCTCGGGACATCCAGCGCGCGCAGTGTGTTTCTGACGGTCAACACCCTGTCCGCAGACCGGTCGTTCGAACTCGCCGAGCTCTTGAAGGAAGTGCGCGTCGACAGGGTGTACATCGGCCTGCCCGACCCCGCGCTGTCGAGCTACCTCGACGACGACCCTGTCACCGCACGGGGTCATGTACACCGCTTCCCCGACGACCTGCAGCGGGAGATCCTCGAGCAGAACCGGGACTTCTACGCGGCGAGCGAGCAGAACATCGACCGCAACCCCCATTACTCCGCGCACCGCATCAGCGAAGCCGTCTCCACCGGGCTGGGATCGAGGGGGTTCGCTCTTTCCCGGAGCGACGTGAACGCGAACAGGGGCAGGGGTGCGCTCGCTTCTCTCCTCTGCCAGAGGTACGGGATCGGGAGCGAGGAGGCCGATCGCGCTGTAGGCGGCGCGCTGTCCAAAGCGTTCGACGCGAAGTACGGCTCCTACGACTACGAGGTCGACGCCCGTGCCGCCAACCCGGGGTGGGCGGACGACTTCATGTCGGTCTACAGGAGTGCGTCCGCGATGCCTCTGCCTGCCGTCGACGTCCTCAACGTCGGTGTCGGCGCCGGTGTCGAAGCGGCAGCCCTGTTCTCGAACTGCCCGAAGATCACCTTCGTCGACATCGCGGAACGCGGCCTTGCGAATATCGGCGGACGCATTCCCTCGTCTAGGACTCTCGTCTCGGGTGCCGAAGACCTGTCCGCACTGCCGGACGACAGTTTCGATCTCTATGTCTCCTTGAGGACGTACAACTCGTCGTTCTTCGACACGTCCGCAGCTGCCTCGGAGGCACACCGGGTGCTGAAGCCCGGTGCGGCGATCATCGTCTCCGTGGCCAACGGGTTTCTGTACACTCAGCGCGGCTGCGTCATACCCGGACTGATCATCCCCGGCACTGAATTCGTCGATCTCTACCGCGGGATGGACACGGCCGATCTGATCGGCGCGGAACTCGATCGTGCCGGATTCAAAGATGTTCAAATCCACCCGAAAACTACTGAGATCTACCTGACGGCTGTCGCCACCTGACGTTTCCATCCTCCCTCCAGCCGGTCGCGCCTGCGGCGTCCCGCCGGTTCCGGAGGAAGGCCGAATCGCGGGCAGCCAGGGTGCGACCGAACCGGTCCCCGAGGGGCCGGCGTGAAGGAAAGGCTTCTGCAATGGCCGCGCGAACGACTGTCGCCCATCGGATCCTGCAGTTCAACGAGGGCCTTGCGGGCACGACACTTGAGGCATCTCCCGGGTTCGCGGTCATCAATCCGTTCAACGGGCCCCAGAGGGACCGGATCCGGGAGGTGACGACGGCGTTCTACGGCAAGTACTACGGCGACGACAAGCCGCGCCGCCTGGTACTGGGGAGCTCGCCCGCCCGACGCGGCACGGCCGTGACCGGGGTCCCGTTCGAAGACGCCAGGCTCCTCGAAAGCGAGACGGGAGTCGACGTCGACGGCTACGCGGTCAGCCGGCCATCCGCCGGATTCCTGCACGACGTCATCAGCCGCTACGGGGGCCGCGAGAGGTTCTACGCCGACTTCGTCATGAGTTTTGTGTGCCCCCTCGGCCTGGTGAGAACGAAGGCCGAGGGGAAAGAGGTCAACTGCAACTACTACGAGAACAAGCAGCTGCTGGAGCTCCTTCGCCCTTTCCTCGTGGAAACCCTGGAGCGGCAGCTGGCATTCGGAACCGACACCTCGGTGTGCTACTGCATCGGCAGCGGCGAGAACTTCAAGTTCCTCACGAAGGTGAACGAGGGCCAGCGCTTCTTCCAGAGCATCGTCCCCTTGGAGCACCCGCGTTTCATCACCCAGTACAACCGAGGCAGGGAGGAGGAATACGCCGAAAAGTACCTCAGGGCCTTCCGTGGACAAGGCGAATAGTCGGCACGCCCCCGGAGCGCCCGTCCTCTTTCAGCTGAGGCCGTAGTACCCCAACGCGTCGGAACGAGAAGAAGGAGAGCAGTACATTGGCGGCAGAAGGCAGGGTCCTGGTCCACTTCGACGCGGACCGCGTGAGCGTTTTCCGCTCCCGGAGCGGCGAGTTGGAACTGCTCGACAGGGAGCAGCTCGCCATCGACGGCAGCCTCGCCCCCGAGGCGCTGGCCGAGCGAGTCGGCGAGTTCTGCGCCGGCCTCAAGGAGTTCCAGGAGGTCGTCGACAACAAGGGAACCCGGCTGTACGCCACCGGGGCGTTCCAGCAGCTCCCGCAGGCGGACGCGGACGTGCTGGTCACCAGCGTCTACGTCGACACCGGCCTCTATTTCAACATCGTCGGGCCCGAGCTGCAGCGGTTCTACCTGAGGGCAGGCATGTCCGCGTGCGGCTCGAACGACATGATGGAAGGCGTGATCCGGCGGGAGTTCCGGACGGCTGTCGTCTGCGGCAGCTTCCAGCAGTCCCTCGGGGACATCGAGGACACCGTCGCCCGTCTGCGCGAGCGCGGCACCGACGTGCTCAGCCCGCTGAGCACCAGGATCAAGCCGGAGACCGCGGGCACCGACTTCATCCTCTTCGAGTACCAGGACCTCCTGAAGAACGAGCGCGACACGTGGCGGCACAAGTGCGTGCACATGGACGCGTTCCGGCGAGCCGACGCCGTTGTCGTCTGCAACCCCGGCGGGCCCGTCGGCAAGGGCACGATCTTCGAGCTCGGCTTCATGGCCGCGATCTCCAAGAGGGTCATCTTCACCGAGGAGCCCCAGGGCGTCTCCATCCTGTTCCCTTGCGAGGTCGGCCTCGGAGCCTGAGCGCTCCCGCCGAGCGCTGCGGCATCCCGCCCCGTTCTCTCCCCTCCCGGCCGGAACCCAGCGATGCCCCGGCCGGCGCAGCCCCGGGAGTAGGTCTCCGCCTCCTCCGCCCTCTCCTTCCCACCAAATCCCCCTCTCGGCCACGAAGATACGGAAAGGACCCCGCCGGTGCGCGACGCAGAAACCACCGACACAACGCGCGACAAGCTGCGAGAGATCGTGGCGTCCGTTCTGGAAGTGGACAGGGAAGACGTCGAGCCCGGCGCCCTGTTCTACGAGGACCTCGGCATGAGCTCCCTGGAGAAGGTCGCGGTCGCGGCCGCGGTCGAGCGCGAGTTCGGCCCCCTGTCCGCCGAGGAAGCCGCAGCCCTCACCAGCCTGGACGCCGCGGTGTGCGTGCTCGGTGAGAGGGCGGCAAACCCCCAGGGCATCGACCTGATCGACCACCTGGTGGCGGGTCATGTCTTCGCCGGCCGGGGCGGACAGACCAGCTACCTCGACCCCCAGGCCGGGGAGATCACCTACGCGGGCCTCCTGGAGGCGGCACGCGGGTACGCGGGCGCCCTCAAGGCCGCCGGTGTGCCCCAGGGCGCCCGCGGCCTCCTGGTCGCCGACGACTCGGTGGCAACCGTCGTCGCCGTCCTCGGCCTGTGGTGGCACGGCTGCGCCCCGGTGGTGATCAGCCCGGTGCTCACGGACGACGAAGTCCGCTACGTCGCCGCGGACTGCGCCGCAGCGATGGTGCACCTCGACGCGGCCCCCACGCGGCAGCGCGCCTTGGAGGAGCTGTTCGCCACGGCCACCCGCTTCGCCGGCGCCGACGTCCGCGCTAGCCTGGCGGCGGCCGAGCCGGGCCCCGCGCGGCGTCCGGGGGAAGCCGGGCCCCCGGTGGTGTGGAGTGCGGGGCGTGAGGCGCTGGTGCAGTACACCTCCGGGAGCACCGGCATGCCCAAGGGGGTGCGGCACTCGGCGGGTGCGATCGCGGCCATGGTCGACGGCGTCGGCACGGCCTTGGAGCTGACGCCCGAGGACACCGTGCTCTCCAGCGCCCGGATGTCCTTCGGGTACGGCTTCGGCGCTTCCGTCCTGTGCCCGCTGGCGGCTGGCGCCCGCGTCGCGCTCGTCCGCGGCCCGGTCGACGTCCACTGCTTCGCCGCCGCGATGCAGCGCCACCGGCCCACCGTGCTGTTCTCCGTCCCACGGCTATACGCCGCGCTGCTGAACGCCCCCGGGACGGAGCTCGCCTCCGGCTCCGTGCGGCTGTGCGTGGCGGCGGGCGAGAACCTGCCCGCTCCGCTCGGCGAGCGGATCCGCACCGCGTTCCAGGCCGGGGTGCTCAACGGGCTCGGCGCAACCGAGGTTCTCCACATCGTCGTCGGCACGCCGCCGGACACCGGGTGCCCGGGCACCTTCGGGGTCCCGGTGCCCGGGATCACCGCGACCGTCCGGGACGCGGACGGTACGCCCGTCGCCGACGGTCAGGAGGGCCGGCTGCACATCGCTGGCCCGACCGTCGCCCTCGGCTACATCGGCCGCCCGGAGGCCGCCGCGCGCACCTTCGCCGACAGCGGCGCTTACACCGGCGACGTAGTGCGCCGCGCGCCGGACGGCACGTTCACTCATCTGTGCCGCGCCGACGACCTCCTCAACCTGGGCGGCTACAAGGTCGTGCCGAGCGAGATCGAGAACGTCATCCGCGGCACGGCGGGGGTCCAGGACTGCGTGGTGGTCGGCGGCCGCGACGCCGACGGCCTGGAGCAGGCCGTGGCGTACCTGGTGGCCCGGCCGGGATCCGACGAGGCCGTGGTGCGGCGCGCGGTGACCGCCGCGATCCGTGGCGGCCTCGCCGCCCACAAGCGGCCCGCCCGGCTGGAGTTCCTCGGCGAGCTCCCGACCACGTCGACCGGCAAGCTGGCCGCCTTCGAGCTGAGGAAGGCGGCTGCCCGACCGTGACCTGGGACATCACGGGCATAGCCGCCGTCGCCAACATCGGCGCCAGCCCCCACGAGATCTTCGCCGCACTGTGCGCGGGCCAGGAGAGCCGCACCCCGCTGAAGGCATTCGACCCGGACAAGTACCGGGCGGCCTACGCCTACGAGATCGACGACCGGCCCAAGAACGGCGGCGACATCCCGCGGCGCGCCACCCACTGGCTCACCACTGTCGTCCGCCAGGCAGTCGCCGACGCGGGCCTGGGCGAGGACCTCTCCCAGGTACCCGTGCTGGTCGGGACCACCATGCGCGAGCAGCGCAGCCTCGAACTGTGGTGGCGCGACGGCGCGGACGTCGCCCTCGAAGACCTGCACTTCGGCACCGCCCTGAAGGCGGCCTTCGGAGCGTCCACCACATACACCTTCGCCAACGCCTGCTCCGCCACGCTGTACGCGCTCGGCATGGCCACCGACATGATCGAGGCCGGCACGGCCGACACGGTCGTCGTCGCGGGCACCGACGCCGCCACCGAGAGCGGCTTCGGCACGCTCGACCGGGTGCAGAACGACATCCCCGACGCGCTGCGCCCCTTCGACGCCACGCACAAGGGCATGCTGATGGGTGAGGGTGCGGCGGCCGTCGTCGTCCAGCGCGCCGGCACCGGGAGCGGGCCCGTGCACGCCCGGGTGCGCGGGGTGGGTATGAACTGCGACGCTCACCACGCCACCGCGCCCGACCCCGACGGCATCACCCGCGCGGTGCTCGACGCCTACCGCAGGGCGGGGGTGCGGGCCCGCGACATCGACCTGGTGATGCTGCACGGCAGCGGCACCCCCCTCAACGACCAGACGGAGTCGGGCGTCCTGCGCCACATCTTCGACGGCGCGGGACCCGGGCCGCGGATGACCGCCATCAAGGCGATGACCGGCCACACCCTGGGCGGCTCGGGACTGCTCAGCCTCGTGATGGCGGTGCTCGCCATGAGGGAAGGGACGGTCCCCCCGGTCCTGGGACTCGCCGATCCGATCCCCGAGGCCGCAGGACTGGGCCTGGTGCAGGGCTCCCCCGCCACCGGCGACCTGGCCATCGCGCAGATCAACGCGTTCGGTTTCGGAGGGATCAACGCCGTCGCGATCGTGGAGGCAGCACGATGAGCACGACGAGCACCGCACGCTCGAGGAACCCGAACGTCCGGGAGGTCGTCGTCACGGGCATCGGACTGGCGCTCCCCGGTGTCGCGACGTACGGCGACCTCCTCGGGCCCCTGCCCGTGGTGGGCGGCTTCGACCCGGCCACCGGACTCAGCGGACGCGAACTGCGCCACAAGGACCGCGCGTCCCGGCTCGCCCTGCGGGCCGCCGAGTCCGCCCTCCACGACGCGGGCCTGACCGACGCCGACGCCACGTTCACGGGCACAGGCGATGCGACCGCCGTCGTGGTCAGCACCAACCTGGGCAACGCGAACAGCGTCTGCGCCGCCACCGACACCATCGCCAGAGAAGGCGTCAGGGGCCTCAGCCCGCTGGGCCTGCCCCAGACCTCGAGCAACGTCATCGCCGGCTGGGTGGCCATCCGCTACGGGCTGCGCGGCCCCAACCTCACGGTCTGCAACGGTGTCACGAGCGGTCTGGACGCCCTGGCCTGGGCCCGGAACCTCATCGCGTCCGGGCGCGCCGAAGCAGCCGTCGTCGTCGGCGTCGAACCGGCCACCGATGTGGCGACGAAGCTGCTCGGCGAGCCGTCTACCGACGCGGCGGTCGCCGTCGTCCTCGACCGGGCGGACGCAGCCGCTGCCCGTGGCGCACGGCCTCGCGCCACGATCACCGGCTATGCACGGGGCCGGGATCTCGCTGCGGCGCTGACCTGCGCCGGTGTGGCGGAGGAGGAATCCGTCGAGCTGTGGCTCGGGGACGAGGCGGGTGCCGGGCTGGGCCTGCTGCTCGCAGCCACGCGCCGAGTCGACCTGGAAGCCCAGCTGGGCCCGCTGTCTGGGGCGCTGGGCGTCCTGCAGTGTGCCGCCGCGGCTGGCCACTTCGAGGGCGGCGCCACCGGGAACGTGCTCGCCACGGCCGGAGGCCCTCGCCACGACGCGGCAGCCGCCCTGCTGCTGACCCCTGACCGACCACTCGTCCATCCCGCGCAGGAGCTGGGGGAACACTCATGACCAGTGCGACCGTGACCATCGAGGATCTCCGCGCCCTGATAGCCGGCGTCCTGGAGATCGAACCCGAGGAGGTGACCGATGAGGCGCACTTCACCGACGAGCTCGACATCGACTCGTTGCTGATGCTCGAGATCTCAACCCGCGTGGAGAACGCGTACGACGTCCCGGAGAACACCGTGGTCATCAGCGGTGCCAGGACCCTCGCCGAGCTGCACACCTTCGTCGTCTCGAAGCGCGTCGGCCAGACGTCGGTCGGCCCGGTCATCCGCCCGAGGCCGCTGAGCGACCCAGCGGCGCGCCTGTTCCTGTTCCACCACGCCGGCGGCTCACACCTGCTCTACCGGGGCTGGGCGGAGCACTTCCCCCAGGACTGGGAACTCTGCCTCCTGGAGGCCCCCGGCCGAGGCCAGCTGCAGACACTCCCGCTGATCGACGACTGCGACCGGCTGGTCGACTACTTCCACACCGCCATCGCTCCCCTGCTCGACCGGCCCTTCGGGTTCTTCGGCCACAGCCTGGGCGCCCTCATCGCCTACCAGCTCACCCGCCGACTCCACCACGAGGGGGACCCGCTCCCCACCTGGCTGGGTGTGTCCGCCTACGGCGCCCCGCGGGTCGAGGCCGGCACCGACGGCCGCCCTCACCTGATGTCCGACGACGAACTGCGCGGCTGGCTGCGGAACGTAGGCGGCAGCACACCGCAGCTCCTCGACAACGACGCCGCCTGGCGCACGTTCGCCCCGGTGTTCCGCAGCGACTTCAAACTCCTGGACACCTGGGCCCCTCCCCGCGACCCCGAGCCCCTGCCCGTTCCACTCTCGGCATTCGGAGGCCGCCACGACAGGCTGATCGGCGAGGACCGTCTGCTCTCCTGGCAAGCGTTCACCACGCACTTCCGCGGACCCGAGCTGTACGAGGGCGACCACTTCTACTTGATGGACCACCAGCGCCCCCTCGCTGCCGCCATCACGGCCGCGATGCGTTCCGCCGCTGCATGAGCTCGCTCCCACCACCCCACCTGCTGGATGATCAATGCCTATGGGGTGCCCGTGGAGGGCGCGGGGACGGGTCCTCAGGCGTCGGGATCGACTTCGGGGTGCGTGAACCGCACGGGCCTACCCAGCGACCGGGCGTAAGCGATCTCGGCCCGGGTGCTGTCTCCGATGTAGTCGCCGACCACGAGCACCTCATCAGCAAGCAGGATCTTCGACCGGTGCAGCTCGTCAAGTCGAACCTTCAGCGCCTGAGCCTCGACAGGATCGGACCACAGTGCGTTCGGCGACTTCAGGTCGCACCCCGGCTTGACGACAATCCTTCCGGCTTCGGTCTCGCGCACATCGGCCTCGGCCATCTCAGCCATGAAACGAGTGGAGCCACAGATCGCGACGATACGAGGGAAACCCAACTGCTTCTTCGCCTCGGCGAGCTTGTCCGCGGGAGTGATCACTTGCGGGTATGACACTGGTTCCTCCTGGTGGTGCGGCCCGAGGGATGCCTGCGGAGACGAGAACGAAGGCATCCAAGATCACCTTCTGGTGAACGACGTGGACACCCGCGCGCCCGCACTCTATGCGACGAGCATCCCTACCTGGTGCCGCAGCGCCCGCCTGTCGGTCCTACGTTCCGCCTGTGCGATGCCAAACCGGTCACGCTCGCCACGAAAGGCCGGTGTCGGTTGCCGCGTTCACCGTCTCGTTCAGCCGGCTCACGCGGCAGGGCGCCGCGGTGTCGGCTTGGTCGGCCGGTTTCCTGCTGGCAGTTGGTGGCGGTGCCGGGTCGGGCTCGGGTACTGCCACAACCCGAACGAGGGAGGCGCGATCACATGACCGCATTGACGGAGTGCTGGCCATCGGCGATCTTGCAGCCCCGCTGCACCCGGCGCGGCCGGACGCGGCTCGCTGAGCACCTGCCGGCCGCCGGACCGGGGAACCGTCGCGCTCGGCCAGCTGCTGCAGGCCTGCAGCCGAGGTGTCCACCCCACGCTCACCCCGCACATCGCCCACCGGGCCGAACACCTCACCGGCACCCCCGTGCCGCGTCCTGATCGCCCCGGCCACCTGCCGCCCGCTCATCATCCGACCGCTATCGCTGTGCGCTTCGACGAGGAGACCATGTCCACCGCATCTCACCAGCCCGCCACCAAGCCGGTCGCCGCGCCCTCCACACCCGGCCGCACCGCGGAGGGGGAGCGGATCGCGGCGGTCGCCGACACGCTGGTGCTCGCGTACGGACTGCACCCGGCAGAAATATCGCGAATCCCGGAGGGCACTGCAACGGACAACTACGCCATCGTGGACCAGACGGGCCGTCGGCACTTCGTCAAGGTCTATCGCGCTCGAGAGGGCTTGGATCTGGAGCGGGCGTCGGTCGAACTGTCCGAGTACGCCGCCGACGGAGGTGTCGCGACTGCGCGGGCAACCCGCACTCGCGAGCACGAACTCCTCACGACCCACGGCCGCCTGCCGATGTCACTGTGGTCGTACGTGCCGCACACCGAGACTGCCGAGGGCAACCTGACTGGAGCGCGGTGGGCAGCGGTCGGCGCAGCGATGGGCCGTCTCCACAGCCGACTCGCCACTCACCCCGCCGCCGCACCCAGTCTGGAACCCGGTGCCGCAGTGTGCGACGTGGCCGCCGCACGTGACCGCTTCGAGAGTCTGATTCTCGCGTTCCAGAACAGGCCCAGGCTTGGAGAGTTCGAGATGTGGGCGCTGCAGGCGGCGCGTGAGCGGCAAGCCGTCTTCGGGGACGTCGAGCGCATCCTCGCTTCACTTCCCCAGCTGACGGTCCAGGTCATGCACGGCGACCTGGCTGGTCCCAACGTCCTGTTGAAGAACGACGATGTCGCCGCGATCGTGGACTTCGGACCACCCACACCTGGGTACCTCGCCTGGGAGATCGTGCGTCTTGGCTGCGACCCCAAGAGCGTCCTGTCCAACGGTGTGGAGAGCTGGCTCAAGGGATACACCGATCTCGCCCTCGCCTATCGAGACGCCAACCCCACGGCGCCCGCGGACGACCTCTTGTCCTCGCTCCGTGTCGGCTGTGCAGCCATGCTCTGCGCGACCTTTCCGTTGTCGGCACCAGTGGAACGACCGCACCTCGTCGACGCCGCACTCGAGTCCTACGCGCGGGCACGGCACGAGGCAGCTCTGATGCTGCTGGACAGGCTACCTGCCTTGGAGGAGGCCCTGCGTGACACTCTTCGCTGAGTTCATGACCCTCATGGTCACGCAAGCCGCAAGCCCGGACAACGAACCCGCCTGTCCGGGCTTGCTGTAGCAGCAGGGCACTCAGAGCCGACCGAGGGCGCGAAGGCCGGCGCGCCGAGCTCGGAGTGGAGCTGGGCGGGATCACAGGTCTCGGCCTCGGGGTGCGGGGCGAAGGGACAGGGTCGGGACGGCGTGCGGTGCGCACAGAGGCCGCAGCATCCGGGGGAGACGACTTCCTGAAGGAACATCTCCTGCCGGCCAGTGTCCGGTCCGCCGCCAGCGACGGGGCGCCATCCTGACCTGCCCGCTGCTCCGCAGCGATCCCACGAGCTCGATCCGACCGACCTGGAGCGCCCCGTGACCGATACCGACCAGCACCTGCCCTTCGACCTGCTCGCCGACGGATCGAACGCAGTACGGCCAGGGCACCGGCGCTTCTGCCGAGTCCCGGGCTGGTGCGTGACCGCCCGCCCTCCAGGCCGGAGCCGCGGGCCGGGAGGGCGGTGAGCACGGCAGGTCGTCCGGCAAGTCTCCCTCCCGACCGGGCGGGTGCACACCTGCCTGGTCCGCCTCGACGCCACCGGCCCTTCCCCGTTCCCACCCGCCTGACCGGCCCCCGACCGGTGAACCGTGGCCGGCCGACGCCCGCTGGACCGCCTTCCGCCGCATCTGGGGAGGAGGAGACCGGAAGGCACGCTAAATCGAAAAGTTTGTCTTCGTCCAGTCTTGCCGGGAACCTCCTGGCTTGATCGGGTGGCTCGAACAGCGGCAGGATCTCCAACCCGGAACCGTTCCCGACGAGGCATCAACTCCTGTTCAAGAAACAGTCATTGGCGCTTCCATGCAATGCGACGGCACCGGGTCGCGCTGTGCTCACCTTCCAGGATGAGGGGCTTTACGAATGATCGACTTCGAGGTGCTGACGACATCCGCCCGCCGCGAAGGAATCGAACGCTTTGGGGTCGGCGTCGTGGTCCGCGACCGCTCGGGCCGGGTCCTGCCCGCCACCTCGTTCCCGTGCGCACCGCGCCCCGTCCCGTTCGGAGACCCGATCCGATGACCGACTCCTCGCTCCCGCCCAAGCTAGTCGCCTGGGTCGCCGAGCACCTGCCTGGCTCGGTGGAGGCTACGGATTGCTCCTGGCCGAGGGCCACCTCCCGAGTGTGGCGCCTCGACCGCCCCGACGGCGGCGCAGCGTTCCTCAAGATCAGCCCGGACGAGGCTGCGTATGCCCGGGAGGTGGCCGGATACGTTTATGCCTCCCGCGTCCTGGCACAGGAGCAGGCGCCGCGGCTGCTGGCCGGTGAGCTACGGCTGCGCGCGCTGCTCACCTCGGCGCTGCCGGGCCGCGTCGTGCGTGACCTGCCGCTGCCGTGCGCGGCGGAGGTGCGGTTGCACGAGGACGCCGGACAGCTGCTGCGCCGCTGGCACGACCATTCGGGCACAGGAGCTGCCGCCGACCGTGCGGCGGTGCGCGCGGCGATGGACGCCCACGCCCAGGAGGCGGACGAGTGCCGGACCGCTCTCGCGGGGCAGGTACCGGACGAGGTGCTCGCCCTCGTAACCGCCGCGGCCGCCGAGATCCCCGGCCTGGCCGACAGGCTGCCGCTGCGTTTCCTGCATGGCGACTACGCGACCCGCAACTGGCTCGTCGACACCGCCACCGGCCGGCACGGCCTGATCGACTTCGAGGCATCCCGGTACGGCCTGG
This sequence comes from Kitasatospora sp. NPDC004240, assembly GCF_053603215.1. Lineage (NCBI taxonomy): Bacteria > Bacillati > Actinomycetota > Actinomycetes > Kitasatosporales > Streptomycetaceae > Kitasatospora > Kitasatospora sp. NPDC004240. Next base: position 40,268 of record NZ_JBSGFD010000001.1, read on the forward strand.
TCGTCGAGGAGTTCGTGTGGCTGCTCGGGGCGCTGTGGCCGACGCGCCCCGACCTGCGCGAGTCCTTCCTCACTGGCTACGGCCGCCCGCTCGACGCCGTGGAAGAGCGGCTGCTGATGCTGCTGACCATCCGCCTCGGCGCCTCCTACCTCCACACCGGCCTGCGCAAGAACCGCACTGACCTCCAGGAGCGCGGCCGCCTCGCCCTCGCCCGCACCGCCGCCCACCCGGCCTGCACCTGAACCGCACCCCCGTCTTCCCCGCCCGCCCCCGACCTTGAGGAGACCAGTGTCGACCACCGATGACCGCACCGCTGCTGCCGGATCGCCCCCGCGCGGGCCGGACGGCCACCTGCCGCACGGGAATCCGGACGCCTACATTCCCGCGCCGGCGGACGACCCCGTCACCCTCGTCGTCGGAGTTCACCTCGTCCTGACCGGCGGCGGCCGGGTGCTGCTCGGCCGCCGCCTCAACACCAGCTACGCCGAGGGCATGTGGCACACCCCGGCCGGCCACATGAAGTCCGGGGAGTCCGTCACCGCCGCCATGGCCCGCGAGGCCCTGGAGGAGCTGGGCATCACCATTGCGGAGGCCGACCTCGAACTCCTCCACGCCCTGCACCACCTGGACGCCGACGACGGCCGCAGCCGCGTCCAGCTGTTCTTCGGCACCCCGCGCTACGACGGCGCGATCCGCAACGCGGAGCCGCACAAGTGTGCCGAGCTCGACTGGTGGCCGCTCGGCGCCCTGCCCGCCGACACCGTCCCCTACACCGCGCACGCCCTGAACCAGATCGCCCTCGGCAGCCGGCTGTCCGTCGTCGGCTGGCCGACGTGACCGCACAGACCGCCCGGCCCGCGACCACCGGAGGGACGGCGTGAAGCTGAACCGGCACGAGGACGATCCGCAGGCCCCGGCCGACGCCCTGGTCACCGCCGCGCAGGAAGCACTGGTCGCGTTTCCCGCCGCCGTTGAGGCTGAGCCGGACTCACCCGGACCGTACGACGCGCGGGTGCTGGCGGCGATCGGCCGGGTGCCGCGGCACCTGCTGATCCCGCGCCTGCTCGCCCCGGTCGGCCCCGACCGGCCGGCACGCCGCTGGCGGCTGCTCGACCTGGAGGAGCACCCTGACCAGCACTTGGCCGTCTGCTACGGCCTGGAGCAGGTCGTGGTGCAGCTCGGCCGTCCGGCGGCCGTCCCGGCGGGCGGCGAGGCGTACGGGGTGCCGACGGCGCAGAGCTCCGCGATCGGCCTGATCGCCGCCGCCCTCACCGACCTGGCCCCGGGCCCGGGGGAGCGGCTGGTGGAGGTTGGGGCGTGCACTGGCTATCTGGCAGCGCTGGCCGCCGACCTGACGGGGCGGCAGGTGACGGGGGTGGAGATCGACCCGGACCTGGTGCGGGCCGCCGTACCGCGCCTCGCCGCAGCAGGCGCGGACGTGCGGATGGTCGTGCGAGACGGGCTGCGGGGCCTTACGGGCCGATGGGAGGCAATCGCCGTCTCCTGTGCGGTGCGTGGCCTGCCGGCCGCGTGGACCGGTGCGCTGGCGCCGGGCGGCAGGCTGGTGGCCACGGTGACGACCGGCGCGCCGGGCTGGGGCGCGAGCGCGCTGGTGCGCCGCGACGAGCGCGGGGTGCTGTCGGGGCGGCTGGAGTGCGGGCGCTGGACGCACGTGCCCGATCGCACTGCCGGGTGGCTGCCCCTGCCCTCGGGCGCTCCGGCCGGGCCGGGCCGCCGACGCAGTGGGGTGCTCGCGCCGCCCCGGGCGGAGCCCGGCTTCTGGACTGCGGCCGCGCATCTGCTGCCCGGGGTGCGCCGCCACTACCGCGCGCCCGGCGCGGAGCCGGACGCGGTGGTCCTGGTCGACGGTGCCAGCTCACGCGCGGAGGTCGCTGCGGACGGGTCGGCGGCCATGGAGTGGGGCCCGCAGGACCTGTGGGCGCAAGCCGAGGCGGTGCACGCCCGCTGGGCCGCGGCGGGCAGGCCCGCCGCGTACGGGCTGGAGTTCGGTTCGGCCGGGGCAGTGCGGGTGGTGGGCGGCGCGGGACTGTCCTGGGAGCTGCCGCTGCTCTGACCCCCCAACCGCGCCACTCTCTCCCCGTTCCGTGTCCGTGCCGATCACCGGAGGCCCCGCTTGACCGACTACACCACCACGACCGCCCCCGTGCCGGGGCCCCGAACCCCCGCCCTGCCGCCTCCGCCGGAGCGGATGCGGGCCGCGCCGACCGCCGGCGACCTTGGCGGGCAGGTCACCAAGGGCTTCTGGGAGCGGTTCGAGGGCGAGGCGTCCCGCACGGGGCTGCTGACTATTACCCGCCGCCTGCCGGCCATCGCCCGGCAGGTGTGGGGCACCGCGTGGCGCGCCGATGCGCGGGCGGCCGTCCTGGTCGCCGTGCTGCAACTGGCCTCCGCCGCGATGGCCTCGGCCGGGCTGATCGCCAGCCTGGGCGTGCTGCAGAAGGTGTTCTCCGGTGGTGCGACCGAACAGCGCATCCGCGCGGCGCTGCCCGCACTCGCCGTGGTCGCGGTGCTGCTGATGCTCCGCGGCCTGGTTGACACTGGTATCTCGCACTGGCAGGCCCGGCTCGGCCCCCGGGTGCGCCAGCAGCTGGAGGCCGAGTTCCTCGCCCTGACCAGCCGGGTCGCCCTCACCGCCGTCGACGACCCGACCTGGGCGGACGAGGTCCGCCGCGCCAACGACCGCGGCCTGTACTTCGCCAAGGACTCGATCGACAAGACGATCGAGCTCGCCAGCGCCTCTCTGGCGCTGCTCGGCGCGGCCGGCGTCCTGGGTGTCCTGCACCCGGCGCTGCTCGTGCTGCTGCTGGCCGCCGTCGTCCCCAAGGGCGCCGCGTCCGTGCACTCGATCCGCGCCGGCTACCTCTCCGCCGTGCGGCAGAGCTCGCTGCGCCGCCGGATGCTGCAGTTCTCCTGGGTTCTGTACGAGCGCGACACCGCCGCCGAACTGCGCGCCTCCAACGCCCAGCAGGCACTGCTGGACGAGCACCGCGCCCTGTCCGCCACGATCACCGACGAGGAGGTCGCCCTCGGCGAGCACCAGAGCCGCGCCGCCCTGCTCGGCCGTACGCTCGGCGGCCTCGGCATGTTCGCCACCTACGCCGCCCTCGCCTGGATGCTCGGCGCCGGCTGGATGCCGCTGGCCACCGGCGGCGCCGCCTACCTCGCCATCCAGGCCAGCCAGAGCGCCCTGCTGCGCCTGGTCATCGCCGCGCACAGGGTGTTCGAGAACGCCCTTTGGGTGGAGGACCTGAACCGGTTCGAGCAGAGCTGCAGGGCCCGCCTGCCCCGCACTGGTGCGCCCGCACCCACCGCGGTCAAGGAGATCGCCGTTCGGGACGTGCACTTCGCTTACCCGCAGGGCAAGCAGGCCCTGCACGGGGTAAGCCTGACCTTGCAGGCCGGGAAGAAGTATGCCTTCGTCGGCGCGAACGGCTCAGGCAAGTCCACCCTCTCCCGCATCCTGGCCGGGCTGTACGAGGCAACCGACGGCACCGTTCGTTGGGACGGCACTGACGTACGGGACTTCGACGCGGCGAGCCTGACCGGTCAGGTCGCTCTCGTCCTCCAGGACCCCGGGCACTGGCCGCTGTCCGCGCTCGCCAACATCACCATCGGCTCCGGCAGCATCACCAGTGCTGGCCCCGCCCGGGTGCTGCGCGCCGTGGCGGCCACCGGCGCCGACCGGGTGATCGCCGGCCTCGACCGGCAGTGGGACACCGTGCTGAGCCCCCAGTTCGAGGGCGGCGCGGAACTCTCCGACGGAAATTGGTCCAAGATCGCCTGCGCCCGCGGCCTGTACCAGCAGGCCCCGGTGCTGGTGATGGACGAGCCCACCGCCAGCATGGACCCCCTCGCCGAGGACCGGCTCTTCCGCGCCGTCCTCGACGAGTACGCCGCCCCCCACACGATCACTGTCCTGGTCTCCCACCGTCTGGGCCCCGCTGTCGCCTGCGACGAGGTGTTCGTGTTCGACCAGGGCCGGATCGTGGAGGCGGGTAGCCACCAGGAGCTGATCGCCCTTGGCGGCGTCTACGCCGAAATGTTCGAGACGCAGGCCGCCGCCTACCGCACCGGCACCCGGCCTGGGCCAGCCGCCCCGGCGGCCGGCGACGGAAGGAACGCGACGTGATCGTCTGGGTCAACGGGACGTTCGGCTCCGGCAAGACCACGCTCGCCCCCACCCTGCAGCGGGAACTGCCCGGGGCCGTCGTCGCCGACCCGGAGGAGATCGGCTTCATCCTGCGCCAGGTCTTCCCCGGCAAGTACCGCGACTTCCAGGACAACCCGGCCTGGCGCCCCCTGGTCGCCCACCTCGTCATCCACTGCCACCACGAGAACGACGGCCACCCGGTGATCGTCCCGATGACGCTGCTGCACCGCACCTACGCCGCCGAGATCCACGACGCCGTCCGCGCCGCCGGCCTCCCACTGCGCCACCTGCTGCTCCACGCCGCCCCGGGCACGATCGCCGCCCGCATCGACGCTGGCGCGGAATACCCCGGGGACAAGGCGCGCAGCGAGAAGGTCCGCGCGTTCCGCCACAAGCAACTGCCCCTCTACACCGCGGCCTACGCCGACTGGCTCGCCGCCGACGCCGAGACGATCGACACCTCCCGCCTCACCCCGCGCCAGGTAGCGGACCGGGCGCTGGCACTCCTTCGCGCTGGGGTCCCCGATCGCGGCCCGGAAGCGGGCGGGCAGTGACGGGCCGCCACCGGCGGCCGCCGGGGCCCCCACCGCCGGAGCACGCTACCGCCCTGCTGCACGCCGTCGGCACCGGACGGCCTGTCGAGGAGGAGGGCGTCGTCGTCTTCGATGGCAGCACCGTCCCCTACGCCTACCGCACCGTGCACTGGCCGGACGGCCGGTGCGAGCGCTACCTCGAACGCCTGGACCCGCCACCGCCGCCCCTGCCCCCGTGACCCCCGCCCCGCGCCGAGCAGCCCGAACCACCCCGTGCAGCACGACCGGAAGAAGAAGGAGCGGACGGCATGATCGAAGACTGGACCACGGAATCGTCGACCGAGGTCTACCGCGGACTGCGGGTGGTGGTGCGCCGCGACACGGTCCGGCGGACCGACGGCAGTCCGGGGACCTACGAGTACACCGAGTCGGTCGACGGGGTGCGCGTCCTGGCCCTGGACGACCGGGGCCGCGTCGCCTTGGTGGAGGAGGACGTCTATGTGTGCGGCCGGAGGCTGCTGATGTGTCCCGGCGGTTATGACAAGGGTCCGTAGAAGTCTCAGCGTCGGCGAGAAGGGATGTTGTAGATCCACGATCTTGGTTAGGTTCACTGATCACCTGTTGTCTCAAGGAGAGCAGTGGACTACTTCTTCACATCGCGGGACCGAGTCCGACGCAGCTTCGAGCCGATCGCAGGCGTCGATCTCGACGCAGTTCTGTACGTCACCGGCCCCCGGGCCCTGGCGGACGGGACACCGTTCTTCCTCGGCCCGGACATGCGGCCGCTGGAGCCGCACTCCTCCTTCTTCCACGAGATGGCCAAGACTCTCAAGGCGTCATCGCTGCAGGACTACGCGTACGACTTCCTTGCCCTCGACGACTTCCTAACCAGCCTGGACCCGCCGAGCGATGTCCTGGCGGCCACTGAGGACGACCTGCTCGCCTACCGCAGGTACTGCACGGAGCATCGGGACGAAACGATGGCGCCGGCCACCTGGAAGCGCCACCGGGCGACGATCAACAACTTCTACGACTGGGCCGTGGACGCGAAGCTGCTGGACCAGCGGCCCTACTTTCGCAAGGCCAACGGTCGCGACGTCCTGAGCTGGGGGTCGACGTCCGAGCTGGATATCCGTCACCTGACCTTCGAACAGTGGTCGTTTCTGGACAGAGTCGGGCTGCGTGGTCTGCTGCCGGACGGGACGGTGGACCGGTCCTTTCGCAACGCCCATCCGCTACGGAACAGCGGGGGCGGCAACCTGGCCATCACCACCGGGCTGCGGCTGCGCGAGTTCCGGGCCCTGCTCGACATCGAGGTCGGGGCACCGCGGCGCGACGGGGCCGCGGGAGAGGTCGAGCTCCAGGCGATAGCCAAGTTCGGCCTGCCCCGGACCGTGGAGATCCAGGACCGGACGCTGCGCGAACTCGACTGGTATCGCAGGAGCGAGCGAGCCGCCACGGTACGGAAGGCGGCGAAGAACCTGGCTCGCCGCCGAGACGAGCTGTACGTCGTCGACGACATCGACCTGCGGGTGATGAAGGTCCGCGGTCGGCAATTCGGCCGGCGTAAGACCTGGACGATCAAGGCCATGCCGACGGAAGTGCGGCGGGTCGCCGTGACCGAAGGCGACCACGGCCTGGAGCCGATGGCACTGTTCGTGGGCCGGAACGGCCTGATGATCAGTGCCCAGCGTTGGGAGCAGATTTTCAACGATGCCCACGCGCGCGCCTTGCGGACCATCGCCGAGTACGACCTGCCGCTGGAGATGCCGCGCAGGGTCAGAATCCACGACACCCGGCACACCTTCGCCGTCTACATGCTGGAGCTGCTGACCGAACTGCAGCGGGCGAAGGACGCCGAGGAGTACGCCCGCAGCGGGCGGGTCGCGCCGTACGCGGCCGACCACATCGCGCGCAACCCGTTCCTGACGGTCATGCGGCTGCTCGGTCACCGAAGTCCAGGGTCGACGATGAGGTACCTGACCTACAAGCGCTCGACGAACTTGCTGGTCACACAGGCTATCAACCAGTGGAGTGAACAGGACTCCACCTACGCGCAGTTGGCCGGCCACCACGCGGGACGGTGGAGCTGATGCCCCGCCGAGGCGACCGACGTCCCCACTCCGGCACCAAGGCGCCTGTGCCTGCCCCTGTGGCGCGCGTGGGCATTCGCGAGATCACCTTCGTCCATCGCGGCCTGCCCACCAGGCGGCGAGTCGATCCGTCCGCCTTCGCCTGCCGGGCGTTGGCAGCCGAACTCGCGGACGTATGGATCGACTACCACCACAAGAACGCCTTGAAGACGCAAGGGCCCTACCCGAAGGCCGTCAAGTCCTTCGCGGCCTTCGTCTCCACCCACCTGCCGACGCTCGGGCTGGACCCCACCGAGATCCGGCTGGACGACGAGCGGTTCGATGTGCCCGCGCTGATCTACGCCTGGGAACAGGACCAGCTCGGCCGCTACCCCGAGCAGTCCGGGGAGCCCTGGGCCCAGTCCCGCGCTCTGCTCTCGCTCCTCAGCCACTGGGCGGCGCGGGCGCCTCGGGTCCCCGAGCGGCTACGCCGGCGCGTCGAGGCGCCTCCGGGCGTGCACAAAGCGACCTACCAGGTGTTGGACGAGTTCAGCAACGCGGAACGCGCCGCACTGCAGAGGGCCGCGCAGAGCGATGTCCGTGAGCTGGAGGGCCGGCTGGACCGCGGCCGGGAGCTTCTCGCTGCCGGGCTCGACCCGAACCAGGCCGGCTGGCGGGAGCTGCCGAACCTCGTGTGGGCCGCCCAGCACGGCCTGGCCAGGATCGACGTTCTGCGGCAGCACCTGCCTGCCCACACGGAGAACTGGCCCAAGCCGCTGAGGGACTTCCTCGCTGAGATACCGGGTGACCGCGGTTTCTCGGGCCTGGTCCGGGCGCTGCACCGGATGCTATTCCCCCAGGAGATCGATCTGCTCCCCTTTCGGGTGTTGCTGTTGCTCGTGATGACCGACTGCACGCCGGAGGAACTGCATGCGCTCCAGGTGCCCGATGTGGAGTTCAGCGCGGAGGGGGCCAGGGTCGTCCAGGCGAAGCACCGCGCCGAGCGGATCCGCGCGGACTTCCACCTCACCGACCGATCAGTCGCCTCTGCGGCCGGTGAGGACATGGTCTTCGCGGGCCGGGGCCGATGGGACGTCCCCGGCCTGCTGCGGCGCTTGATCCAGGTCAACGCGCTGACGCGGGAGACCTTCGGGTTCGCGCCGTGGCTGTTCACGGCGGTGGAGTACCGGCAGAGCCAGGGCATGGAGCCCCGTCATAGTCCGTTGCGCGACCCGGGGCGCCGCTTCACCGACTGGATCGCCGCGCACACCGGCCCCGGGGCGGCGTTCCCGGACGGCATCTCTCTTCCGCACGATGCGCGGCGGCTGCGCAAGACCGCCAAGACTTCCCGGGTGGTGGCGCTGGGAGGCACGCTGTCCGACCTGGCCGGCGACGACCACAGCATCCGCGTCTTCCGCGACCACTACGCGCACGGCACCACCGCGCACGTCCTGGCCGGCAGAGCGATGAACCGCGCTCAGAACAGGGTCTTCGCCAAGGTCACCCAGCAGCCGACACTCGTCCTGCCCGACGCACAGTCACAGCTCGGCGAGCCAGCGGTCGCCGCGGCCCTCGGCATCACCGCTGAGCAAGGTGTCGAACTGCGCGACGGCGAGCTCGACATGGGGGTCAGCAGCTGCAAGGACCCGCACAACTCACCGCACAGCGTGCCGGGCAAGCTCTGCCACGTCGCTCCGGCCATGTGCATGGCCTGCGGCAACGCGGTGGTCTTCGTCTCCCAGCTGCCACAGCAGCTCTTACTGCACGATCACATCGAGCACATGCGCCAGGTCCTGACGCCGCCGACCTGGGAGGCCGTCTGGGGCCGCCAGTCCCGTGCTCTCGCCGACGTGTTCGAGGAGTGTGCTGACCATCTTCCTGCCGCTCGGCGACTCATCGCGGAGCGCGCGGTGACCTTGAATCTGCCGCTGGGCATGCGAACGGAGTACCACCGATGACCCTGCCCGCTCCCACCCGGGTGCTCCGGTCAGCGATCTTCGCCGAGGACGAGCCGGTGTACGCCAATCTGCCCGGCCGCCTCGCACACAAGGAGATGCCGGTCTTCGGCCGCGCCGACATGTGGCCCGGCGACTGCATCCGTCGGCCGGCGAACAGGGTGCCCGGGGCGTGGTGCTGCTCCTTTCCTTCGGACCCGCGATGGAACCTGCTGGCCCGCGAGATCTCCTTCGCCATGCTGAACCCCCAGCACCCCGCCCTGCAGGCCGCCGGCATCTTCCTTCCTCCGGGCACCTGGGGGCTGAGCACCACGAGGGCCTTTGGCTCCGCCCTCAACACGCTGCGCGAGTGGGCCGACGAGCAGCACATGCCGGCCGACTTCGGCCTGTGGCAGGTCGAGGACTGGCAAGGGTTCATCGCGGCCAGAGCGGAGATCACCGCCCCAGGGACAGTCCGCCGCACGGTCGCCGCGGTCCGCCACCTGGTCCTCTTCTCGCCCGTCCTGACCGGGGTGCCCACTTTGGAGGACCCCTGGCCGGGCAAGTCGGACTCCGCCGTCGCCCAGTGCCCGTGGACGGACGAACTGTCCACTCCGACGATCGCGCCCGAGGTGTGGTGGCCTCTACTCCGAGCCGCCTGGGCCTACATCGAACGCTTCGCTCCCGAGATCCTCGCCCGCCACGCCCACGCGACAGAGCCGAAGCGAGAACGTCGGATGCGACCCCGGCGACTCGATGCTCTGCTGGAGGAATGGCTCGCCGACCCCGGTTCCCGCGTCCCGATCAACGCGCACCTGGCAGGAACCCCCGACGAAGGCCGCCCTCTGTGGGCGACGCTGAGCCGCGAGGTGTCGAAGAGCCGCAACCCGAGCCTCTTCGTCCCAAGGAGTGCTGCCGGGCGAGCGCGCCGCCAGCGGGTCGAGCTCTGGATCCAGCAGACCGGCCGGACCGTCTCCCAGAGCCCGCGGCAGCGCAAGGACCACGTCGTTGAAGTGCGTCCCCCGCAGCGCCTCTCGCCGGCGGAGCTGGACGAGATCCTGCGTCGCTGGCTGGACGACCCCGCCAGCCTCATCCCGCTCCGATCCCCCGACACGCAGACCGGCGAGCCCGCAGAGCCGGACTGGAACGAGGTGGCCAGGCTGGTGTACGAGGCTGAGTATTCCGACGCCTTGAGCCTCGGCGGCAGCCACCACCGGGCCGCCGCACGACGCGCCTGGGTACGCCAGATGGTGGCCTCAACTCCCGAGCGGACCCGCCCGGTGGACACCAGCCAGACCCCGAGAATGGTCAGAGCGGCCTGCTACATCTGGGTAGCCGGGTTGACCGCGATGCGCGATAGCGAGATCTTCGAAATCACCCGCGGAGCCGTCACCCAGTACTACGGCGCCACCGCCGTCGCCTCCCGGCAAGTCAAGCACGACGACTCCCGCCCGCGGTCCCACTGGTGGATCATCGACGCCGTCGCCCAGGCGATCGCTGTCGCCGAGGCGCTGTCCCGCCACGACACCAGGGTCTTCGGCGCGATCAACCCCGCTTTGGGCGACGGCTTCAGGCCGATCCGGGACATCGAGGACTTCATCACCCTCGTCAACGCGAACCGACACCTCACCGGCCTGGACGAGATCCCCGCAGGGCTCGTACGGCCCCACATGTTCCGCAAGACGATGGCCGTGATCGCAGCCCAGGAGCCGGACGGAGAGATCGCCCTGGGGATCCAGCTCAAGCACGCCGCCCGCCGAGCCCTAGCCAACCGCACCACCCTCGCCTACGGGAAACCCGACGCGAGGTGGGCCAAGGAGTTCGACAACCAGCTGCAGAGCGCCGCCGCCCGCAAGCTCGTCTCCCTCCTCAAGGCCCGCCGCGTCGGCGAGACGATCGCGGTCGGCCCGGGGGCCGCACGCTTCCACGCCGGACTCGACAAGGTCAACGCCGTCATCGACCAGAGCCCCGTCCTGCGGGCTCAACTCGCCGACGAACGGTTGGAGATCACCCTGCTGCGGGACGAGTTCGCGAACCTGCACCTCGGCACCGTCAACCACTGCCTGTGGAACGCGCCCACCGCCGAATGCCAGAACCAGCTCCCCGCCGAACAGCGCGGCCAGGCCCCACTCCTCGGGGCATGCCAGCCGTCGCGCTGCCGCAACTCCGTCCTGACCCTTGCCCACGAGCGCATCTGGCGTCTGGAGGAAGCCGACCTGCTCACCCTTCTGGCCAAGCGCCTGTCCAAGCCGTTGCGCGAGCAGGCCGAGACCCGGCTCGCCGAAGTCCGGGCCGCCAACATCCAGTTCGAGAAGCTGAGGGAGTCCGTCTGATGCCGGTGTCCGCCGCCACCGAGATGAAGCTGCGCGAGGCCATGGCCCGGCTGCTGGCCGGCCAGCCCCAGCACACCGACGGTGCGCTGACCAAGGAGAACCTGGCCCGCGAAGCCGGGGTCAGCCACGCCACCGTCCACCGCGCCGAGGCCGTCCTCGCCGACTGGGACGCGCAGGTCGCCCGGCCGGTGCTGCGAACCCCAGGCGAGGTCCAGCGCGACAAGACGATCTCCGAACTGCGCAAGCGCCTCCGCGAAGCCACCGAGCGAGCCACACAGCTCCAGGGCAAGCTCGACGCGCTCGCCACCGTCACGGCGAATCTGTACCACGAGAACCGCGAGCTCAAGGGGAAACTGTCCAAGCACGGGCAGAGCCGCATCGCCGCCTTGCCGGCGAGCGGGTCGTGGCGGGAGTGAACGCCGACCTCAAGCACAGGGGGTGGCAAGGCTGCAGGACGGGGGTTCGCCATCACTTCGAGACGGCTGAACCCGGAGCCGAGGGGCTGGGAGCGTCCTCGACCGGGCCATGTTCGCACCCAAGTAGCCTGTTATCGCCTGGGAATTGACAGGTACTGACTCGCCGTCAGCAGATCCGGCACCCGATGTCGATACAGAGAGCGTCCCCTGCACTCAACCCCTGTGCAGCGGCACCCGCAGGCTATAGCCTCTGCCTGGGACCAGCGGGGGCGCGGAGCGCGGTTCGCGAGTATCCGGTAGAGACTTCTCTCCATCCTCTCTTAGCGGGGGTTTTGTTGACGGTTTCGGATGGCTCTGAGGTTGCCGAGCAGATCGCGCGAATCCTGCAACTTCGGGCGATGAACCTGCCCGCGATTCGGAATCAGATCTCCGCATGGCTCGCCTTCCAGGACCGACTGCGAGAGCTCGAAGGCGTCGTGTCCGACCTCCCCCCTGATGCCACTCTGCAAGGCGACTCCCTGCTTCCGGCCGTGGACGCCGACGTCCAGCTGATGGGTCAGGTGGTCGCCGACGCGTTGAGCAGGCTCCAGCAGATGGAACGGCGCTTCGCTCGTTCTACGGTCAACGTCGGAGTCGCCGGTGACGCGCGTACCGGAAAGAGCACGCTTCTCCAGTCCGCGTCAGGTCTCAGCGACGCACAGATTCCCACCGGTCGGGACCTCCCGGTGACCGCAGTGCGCAGTCGGATCACGTCGACCACAGGGGAGCCGCGGGCAACCCTGCACCTGCGCACCTACGAGGGATTCCGACGTGACGTTCTGGCGCCCTACCACGATCGCATCGGGCTGGGGCCAGCGCCGCGGACGGCGTCGGAGTTCTCGGCGATTCGGTATCCGGAGGCTCCTCCGGACAACGTGGGCGAGGAGAAGGCCTCGACCACCCGGAGCTCGCTGCTCAACGAGCTCGTGGAGATGCAGCGCGCCTTCCCAAGCTTCCGCGAGCTGCTCGTGGGAGGCACCCGGGAAGTGCCGATCAGCGAGCTGGCGAGCTACGTGGCCTACCAGCCTGCTGAGGACCGTGCCGCGGGGGTCGAGCGTGCGCAGCGTTACATGGCAGTCGAACACGTCAGCGTTATGGCGAACTTTCCGAACGCTGACGCCAGGCAGCTGACTCTGGTGGACCTGCCCGGCCTGGGCGAGTTGTCTCCCCGGGTCACCGCCGAGAAGCACGCGGCCGCGCTGGAACGCGACGTGGACGTCGTCATCATGGTCAAGCGGGCAGCCCCCACGGTCTCGTTCTGGGGGGATCGTGACGCCAACGCGCTCGCGACGCTCGACCTAGCCAAGGGGGACGTGGCGAAGGTTGGCGACTTCGCCTTCGTCCTCATCAACCGGCACCCCGACGACCTCGGACGAATCCCGGTGCTCAGGCAGCACATGGCGGAGAACCTGCGGCTCCAGGACGGTTCTGCGGTGGATGTCTTCGAGGCGGATGCCAAGGACATGACCGCAGTCAACCGAGAGCTCATCCCCTATGTCCTGGACTTCATCACCACGCGACTCGCCACGAATGACCGGGCAGTTCTGGCGGGCCTGGAGACGGCTGTCGGGTCCTGTGCGGCGTCGGTCTCGGCCGCGATGGACCGAATCTGGCAGATAGTCGGCCGCTCGACGGCGGGCCAGCACCAGGACGACCTGCTCAGCGCCGAAGCCGACCAGCTGCGGGCGCTCGTCGCGCAGGACCTTCAGACGCTGCTGCGGTCACTGACGGCCGAGGCTCGCTCGGGGAGCGTCGACAAGGACTATGAGATGGCCGTCATCTCCACCCATGAGACTATCCGAGCCTGGATCAACGAAGGTCTCGGCATGCAGGAGGGAACCTGGCTGATGCTGGCCGAGGCAGCCATCGCTCGCGATGGGCACGGTCTGAACTTCGCCAGCGACGAGCTGAACCGTACCCGGGTGGAGATCAGTCGGCGATTCTCCGCGGTCGACGGCCATTTCGCCGACCGCGTGGCCGAGTTCCAGAGCCAAGTGATCGGAATCCTCAGGGCTCGCTTTCCCGCCCTCCTGCCACCGGGCGACGACCCGAGAGTTGAACTGACCCGGTTCGCTGAACTGCTCGAAGACGCCGAGTACCCGTGCCCCGACCTCGCCGGAGCTGTTCGTGCCCTGGCACGGACACGCATCGACTTCAATACGCAGCTCTACCCCATCGTCCGGAGTGAGTTGCGGAGGATCGCACTCAGCGCCGTGTCCCCGGACACCGGGGAGTCCGAGGTCCAGATCAGGCATGTGTCGGGCCCCTCGGCAGCCGCGTCACTCCGGTCCCAGATCATGAGCAGGTCCAGGAGCGGTGCGCAGGACACCAGGAACGAGTTGCTGAAGGCCGATACGCGCCCCAATCTGATCATTTACGCGGTCGCCGAACAGTTTGAAGACGAGATCGTCCGCTCGGGCAGTGCGGCGCAGGAGTTCCGCAACGTAGTTCGCTCATACCGGGATGGTGGCGGCCCGGTAGAGCAGCAGGTCTCGTTCCAGCTGGCGCAACTTCGAAGTCTCACTCGCCATATGCAGAGGGAAGCTCGCAAGCTGGGGGGCGACTGATGGACGTACGACACAAGATCGGCCTTGTGGCGCCGAGCCAAGTGGGAAAGACCACACTTATCGCGTCGCTCATGCGCGACGCCCGCGAGATGTTGAACACCCCCGAGGCCGCCTTTGCTTCGCTCAGAAGCCTGGACCAGAGGCAGAGCACTGGCTTGTCCGCGTTGGTCAACCAGATCGAAGGGTCGATCCAGCAGGGAGAGCTTCGCCTTCAGGCGACGCCGGCCAGCATCGGCATCAAGACCTACGAGTTGCGTCTGACGGCCGGCGCGGGTGGACCCGCCGTGGTGCTGGACATCATGGACTACCCGGGAGGGCTTCTCACGGGTGATACCTACGACCAGGCGGGCTGGCAACGCGTCAATGAGCACATCGCGGCGAGCACTCTGCTGCTGGTGCCTATCAACGCCCCTGCAGTCATGTCGGCGGTCTCGTCACAGGAGAAGGCTTCTCTGGCGACCGTGCTGGCACTCGAGGAAATCCGAGACCTGATCGAGGTCTGGGCGAAATACCGCATGGTTGCAGCCGACTCCGAGCCGGGTGCCGTTGTGTTCTGCCCGATGCGCTGTGAATCGTATTTTTCTGACAACTACGGCCGCAAGGATTCGTCGGACGAGCTTCGCGCAAGAGTTTTCAATGCCTATGGGTCCATCTTTTCTCTTGTCCGCGAAATCGCTCCAAATGTGACGGTCGGATACCTGCCGATCGATACCCTGGGTTGCGTCGAGATCGAGGAGACTCGATGGGAGAGCAATCCCGATACCGGCATGCTGGACTGTCGTCCGACATTCCAAGCTCGTGCACCGTACAAGCTGGCGCCAAAAGCAGTCAGAAGCCTGCTGGTCCTGGTAGCGAGACTCCTCATGGAGGATATCGAAGCGTCGGCCGTCATTGATGTTACGGAAGCTACGGAGCTATATCGTGTAAAGGACGACGAGGCCAATCGCCGCTACTTCATCCTACGCCAGCTGTTCCGCGATTTCATGGGGACCACGGACGCGCTCCGAACCCAAGCGGAGGAGCGAAGGCGGGAAATGACTGCGGCACGCGACCGACTGGGCAAGCTCCGCGAAACGCTCGAGTTCCTGCGGAACTATGCGTTGGACAGCCGGTACAGTGCCTGGAAGGGAAAGGCGTAGCCGTGATCCAGATCCAGCTCCGGGGATGGGGCAGCACCGGCAGTGACTACAGGTTCATCGGAGAGCCGGTCGTCCAGTGGTGGAGCCAGCACCCCGCCGAGCCGTACCTGGCATGGGAGCAGCCGTGCTTCGTAGTGGAATCGGACGGCAGCGAATGGAAAGCTGCATTGTTCGACATCCAGGCTCACGACGACGGAGCTGGCCGGCGCACCCAGTTCATGCTGGCATTCACCGGAAGAAGTAGCGAGCAGGCGGATCGCACGCATTTGCTCCGGCTTCTGGCCCACTGGCTGCGTGAAGTGGGCGACGGAATAGCCGATTCCGAGGTCTCCCGGCAGTTGATGTCCAAGTTCGACGAAAATACGGTCACAAGACTGCGCCAGTGGAGCAAGGTAACGGGCGGCGTGCCATCTGATTCGGCCGACGCCGCAGGCCGAGAAGCGTACAACAACATTGCTGCCGCAATTCAGGCACTCCCTGATGTCGTCGATATTCATGAGGCGCGCATGAAGCCCGGATGCGCCGTCGGGCACGTGGCCGACGAAGCGTCACGATCCTCTTTTGTGCGATTCGTGAGTGAACTCACCAACGGGCGGCCGGGTACGGCAGTTCTAGGCTGGCAGGGCATCGGCGACCGAGCCGCTGCCACTTCGGCACTGAAAGTCCTTGCTGAACACTACCCGACTGCAATGATCCTAGCCCCGGAGGACGCCGAAGCATTCGCATACGAGGGCAGCATCAAGTTCCAACACAAACCTCAAAAAAAAATTCGCGACGACGACCACCGCTCAGCACATGGAGTGTTCGCCGCGGGAGATGACCGCGAGCCGGACCTTAGCCCGGCAGGGCCCGGAGGGAGGCAGCTGGCATCGCGTTCGCGCGGCAGAATGACGATTCGCTCAAGCGGCAGGCAGGAAGTCGTTGAGCTTGTTCCCCTCAGCGCCGGTCGCGGCTGCCTGAAACTGGCAGTTGCGGGCGGCGGCGCTGTCGAGGTCAGATCGCTCGACGGCGGCGTGGCCGAGATTACGATTCGTGTTGAACACGATTCGCCTCCAATGCGCATGCGATCCCGGGAAACCTACGATACCGGGAATACGGATTGGCTGACGATCAATGCCGAGGCCGATGGGACAGCTGTCTCCCTCGAGGTGCCAGTGTTCCTTGCATGGTGGGAGAGGACACCTGGCCGCCATGTCGCAGGGGGAGATAAGAATCTCCTGGACTGGGCTCGGGCTCTCGGAGGTCGTGGGCTGCGACTCTTCGGCGGCTGACCTACGGACTGCACAAGACCAAGAGGGCCGTCGGCGAGAAGACAAGGGCGCACGCTCGCAACGATGGCGGACTCGCTTCCTGGCCAGATCGGGAGATCGTGACAAGCTCCAATGTGATGCAGTGGTGGGACCAGGCCAAGGCACTTGGCAATGACCTGATGCGGGACGTCAAGGGTGGTGCGGCGATTCGGATCGCCATGGTCGGGCCAAGCCGGATCGGCAAGACCTCGTTGATGGCGTCCATGTTCTATGTCCTTCGTGACATCGTTGGTTCCGTCTCGAGCCTGCAGCTCTACGCCGATGACGACACGATGCGTCGCTTGAAGAACAAGCACAACGCGCTGGAGTCGCTCTTCGATGACCCGACCACCCTTGAGATCACCGGGGCGCTGCCGGGAGACGAGGTCGAGTCGGACTACCACTTCCGTATCGCTCGCGAAGGGAACAGTGAAGGTGTTCAGTTGACCGTCACCGACTGGCCCGGCGGGTGGCTTTCCTCGAAGAGTCCCAAGCGGGCGACCATGCTGGCGATCCTGCGGGGCAGTGACATCATCATCGCGCCCGTGGACACTCCTGCCTTGGTCGAGGCGCGTCAGGACTGCGACCACGGGGTCTCGAGCGACGACCGC
This sequence comes from Kitasatospora sp. NPDC004240, assembly GCF_053603215.1. Taxonomy (NCBI): domain Bacteria; kingdom Bacillati; phylum Actinomycetota; class Actinomycetes; order Kitasatosporales; family Streptomycetaceae; genus Kitasatospora; species Kitasatospora sp. NPDC004240. The sequence continues at coordinate 57,372 of NZ_JBSGFD010000001.1, forward strand.
ATCCGCAAGGGCTGCTGGCACTGCCAGTACAACCAGCCCGACAGCGTCACATCCGCCGTCAGCCAGGGCCTGGTCGACGTCGGCCGCTTCTCCGAGGCGATGGTCATCTTCGTTCCGCTGCGCTGCGAGAAGTACGTCGGCAGTAACGACGTCGACCTCGTGTCGGCCGTGCAGCGTGGCTACCCGCGTTTCTTCGGCCCGGATCAGCCCGGTTCTCGGGAGAACGTGTGCGTGGTCATCGGACCGGCGCAGACGCTCGGCACCGTCCACTACGCCGGCCAGCGCTGGCGCCTCGGAAACGACTACCTGCCGAAGTTCCGCAAGACGACCAAGGACGCCACGCGGCACCCGGTCGACGTCGAGCAGCCGCTGCTGTACGCTCTGCGCTTCCTGCTGGTTCGGTACCAGCAGATCCGGCAGCGAAGTAACGCACCCGTGCTGCTGGCCCGAATGCGACTCTCGTGGCTGGTTCGGCGGATCAGCAACGACGCGGCGTTGGAATCGCTGATGACAGACCTCAGTTCGCGCGTGCAGCAGCACCACGGATATGCCGTGACGAACGGTCGCCATCTTCTGAAGATGCCGTCGGAGCGCTGATGGAGATCGCCGTGCTCAGCCGTGGGCGCGACCAGGGACATGACTACGCGTGGCGGTCGCCCCGGGGCGAGATCCAGCCCCCTCGCGCGTTCGGCACTCTGAGAGTGGCACGGTTCCTCAGCCTCGACATCGACCCCTTCGTTCTTCTCGGTCGCCAGGGGCTTGACGTGGCGCTGTGCGTTTCCGGTGTGAGCACGGTCGACAAGAGGCGCGACTTCGTCAACACACGGATTCGGGACACCGTTCTCATGTGCGGCAGGGCCGATCAGGTGCTCGCGGTCACAGCGGGGCTGCTCACCGAGTTCGACCGAGGCCGGGACAAGATGCATCGCGCCGTGTCGTTCCACCGGGGCACCGGATTCGAGTGCGGGCGGCTCAGCGACTGGGCTGGTCGAATGACTCGGCTCGCACCGGTCGCTGACCGATCCGCGGTTCCTGTCCCCGCTGCCGCGATGGCCTACGGCGATCTGGAACTCAAGGCGATTGCCCGTGATCTGATGGCGGGTCCGCCTCCTGGCGACGGGGTGCTCGTCGCCGCAATGGCGGCCGCACCGCCCGCCGACTGGCCGTCTCGTCGCGTATGGCGGCTCGCCACAACGGCTGAGAACACTGATCAGCCCTCTGGACAGCCGGCGAGGATCGTCCAGTGGATCCACCGCAATCTTCCCGGCTGGAGGGCCTCATGACAGGGTGGACTCTGCGAGTGGGCGCGGTGCCACGGCTGCTAACCAAGGACATTTACTGGCGGGAGAAGATTCGCGACGAGATGCACGCGGAGTTCCGCAGCCTACTGCGGGTGCTCCTGGAAAAGAGCACGACGACGCAGTTGCATGTGCATACGCATGAAGGCGACGGCAGGGTCACCTTCCAGTACGAGGTGACGGGAGCCGCTGAGAGCGTCCTCGCGAACGCCGAGGCCGCCCAGCACTACCTGCCCTGGCGTATCACCAGCGGCATCGAGCCGTGCCCACTCTCCGACGAGGACACCATAACCCTGGTGCGAACGGTGGCGCTGGTACCGGTGGGCCGCATCGCGGAGCGGCCGCTGCGCTCGGTCCCCCTGCTGCGACCCGGCGACCCACGGCACATCACGTTCTCGGAGACGGCCGGCACGCCGTATCGGATGGTGGATGCCCTCCTCACTCCCGTACTCGAGATCATCCGCGCGGAGATGGCCAACCTGCTCCCCAAGCAGGTGCATCGGGTCCCACTGCCTGTGCGTGGCGAGTTCCGCACCTTCGCGACCGGTTGGCGTGATCTGGCCCAGGCCCTGGCGGTGTGCGGCGGCTGCGTGACGATCGAATTGAAGCGCCACGAGTTGACGAGCGATGACATCGACTATGCGGGCCTTTGCTGGCAGTACTTCATGGCCACGGCGAACCAGCAATCAGCACGCGAAGCCCATGAGCAGAGCTCCGTACTTCGGGCCCTCTACTCCGCGGAGCGTGTCGTGCTCGGGGAGGTCCGCATCAGCGGCCCCGATCCAGTGGCCCTCCACGATGCGTTTCTGCGCGACGTGTCAACACAAGGCTTCGAGCCTGTTCTCACCAGTTCGCTCGAGGATGCACTCATCGACATGATCGTCGAGATGCGTGACAGGCGAGGCCGCGAAGAAGCCGACCAGGCCGTTGAGGTGGTCCGCCGTATCTGTCGCTACTTCACCGTGGCTGAGGCTGTGGAGTTGCTGTGTCCTCCGTTCTCGGTGGACCACTCGCTCGCCGGCGTATCCCATGTACACCCGCACCCATTCGCGCGGCCAGAGCGATCACCGTCCAAACCGGTTCCAGGAGTCGACATCGGCTGCATCGGTTCGAGGACCATCCACATCGCCTACGACGATTTGTGTCGACACGTCTTCGTTACGGGATCTCCTGGGTCTGGAAAGACATCGACCATGGCTGGCCTTGCTTATCGGCTGCGACACGAGCGTCCGGACCTGCCGATGCTGATCATCGACCCGGCGAAGCGGGACTTCGAGCCGCTCATGGATAAGCTGGCCCGTGAGGGGCTGGCCGACTCCCGTTCCGTGATTGACTTCCGTCGCCAGAGTCTGAGGTTCAACCCGTTCCTGCCGGCTGACCATGTTCGGATATATGACCACGCGGTGGTGCTGGCTCGCAGCCTGGCGATGCTGTCGCCCGCCAACGCGGTTGCCTATGACCTGCTGTTGTCGATCATCCGGCGGTTGTACTGGTTCAAGCTACAGGGCGAGATCCGTGAGCCGACTCTGGAGGAGGTGGCCGACTTCCAGAACGTCTTCGGCGTTACTCTGCGTCAGCACCCGTGGATGTGCCCCACCTTCGACGACTTTCTCGCGCACTGGCAACCGATTCTCGAGAGCCATTTGCACAGCCAGGACGGGTCACGCTTCGCCGCCGAGGCAGTGGAGCACTTCGCCCGCCGTGTGGACGCATTGAAGCAGAGCAGGCTGCGCGTGATGCTCACGCCGGCGCACGACGTCGTCGGACTCGATCCCGTCTTCGACGACATCTGTTTGCTCCAGTTCGGCGACTGGTACGACGAAGACGAGACCAACGCAGCCTTTGCTCTGGTGTTCGCGATGCTGTACGAGCGGCGCCAGAGCGATCATCGAACCGGACTTCGAAGTCCAGGCCTGCGCCACCTGGCCGTCATCGACGAGGCACACCGTCTCGTCCCCGCACAGGCCAAGGGGGGCAGCAGCGAGCTCCTGTCGTCCCGCGAGGAGGTGGCCCAGTTGTTCGGACACATGATCGCCGAGTGCCGCAGCCTCGGCCAGGGCCTGGTCCTGGGCGAGCAAAGCGCCAGCGCGATCCACCCCAGCGTGCTCGTCAACACGGCCACGAAGATCATCCACCGGGTCTCCTACGGGCGAGACAAGGCGGTGCTCGCCGAGGCACTCGACCTGTCTCCAGCCGAGGCACAGAGTATGTCCAACCTGGTTCGCCCCGAGGCCCTGGCGTATCTCGCCGACGGCAGCCACGCGATTCACATGAGTTCGCCGTATTTCGACGTGAACGGAGGTTGACCATGTCCGACCAGCACGGACACAAGGGCATCACACGGGCCGTCGCAGAGCGGCTCTTCGAGGGTCGGTCCGAGATCAACGGGCTGCACAAGGAAGCCTTCGCGCTCCTGCTGAACCGGGGTCAGGAACTGCAGGACGCCAGCCCCGCCACTGTCCTACCGTACTGGATGGTCCCGGGCGCCCAAGCTGCCCACGCACTGGCGGATCCCGATCTTAGCCCGCAGGCCAATGTGCAGCGCATCGCCGCGTTCGTCACCACCGAACTCCAGCAGGCAGCCGTTGAGCACGCCGCCAGCAACGCCAAGAACGAGATCTACCACCTGGGGTGCGCCCTGCACGCCCTGCAGGACAGCTACAGCCAGGGCCATGTGTGGCGCGGCCCCGAAGCCTCTGCAGGCAATCCGCACGCTCCGATCGAATCCATCAACGTGTATACACCGGTCACGCCCTTGGTCACGGGCCTGGCCACCGAAGCGCTGCTGAGCGCCGGCCTCCCGTCCGACCAGTTGCCGCCGGAGCTTGACGTCGCGAGGGTAGGCACGGTAATGGGCACCCACGACACCGCCTTCGACGCCCATCATCTGGACGAACACGGACACCCAGTGCTGAACAACAGCGACCTCGCTGCCGTAGAAGGCGGGGTCGAGCTCCTGAACAACTACCTGACCTTGCGTGAATCCGCCGACCACGGCGCCATCGGCGCATTCGACCGAATTGTCGAGCCATACTTCCGGACCGTGCCGGACGTGCAGGTCAATAAGAGCATCACCCCCGACTGGCTGGTCGACCACGACCAGCGCCTGTCAGGACCTGGGACGCAGGAGGTCAACATGACCCCGCCCCGGGCCGACCAGTCCGCAGACGGGCCGCTGCTGATCTCCACCAACCAACCCGAGCCCAACTCACCCGTCGTCTCCTCGGATTTCCACGATCCGAGTCAGGTTCCGGCGAGCTTCACCCCACCGCAGGTTGCGAGTCATGAGCCCGATGCACAAGCGGCACCTGCCGCGTACTCGCCGATGGTGAGCCTTGCGCCGACCGATCCGAGCACGCCCCCCGCCTGCTTCGTCGACCCGCCGACGAACCCCAACGTCTCCAGCGAATCGAGCGCTTCCGTGTCGCTGAGCACCACGGACAGCCCGCAGACGTCCGCGTCCAGCGGGATGGACACCAGGACGCAGGGTCAGCCCTCGGAGTCAGCCGAAAGTATGGTTCACACGCCCGCTCCTACGGCGCCTGCGACTTCTGCGGAGCCGGGAATTGCAGGTAGCGGCCTGAATCCGTGAGCAGCAGGGCGCCAATGCTTTCCGCTGGAACCCCCGGAGCCAGGGCTTCGGCGCAGTGGACTGACAGTTTGTGACGGTCTATTGGGGTGGTCGCCCGGGAGTCAGGAAGGGCGCGGCCTCCAAGATCATGGACTTCTTGTGCCCTGTGACCTACCTCGAAGACCGTGCCTGCCGAGCCTGCCGACGCCTCAACCCCGATCCCACGCTCCCTTGACCAGCTCCACAAGCAGCTCGCGCCCGTGCCCGGGAGGAGCCCTGCTGCTCCATCGTTATCTGAGATTGATACGGAAACGTTCACCCATGAGGGCATCGACGGCGGCGATCCACTCGCGCTGAGCAGGGCGAGCTCGGCGGTGAAGACGGGCATGCTGGTGCGTAGGAGGCGGCCACACCGCTGGACTGGGGCACGGACTGGCGGCCGTGGCCCAGCCAGCCGCCGGGCGCTGCGTAGGGCCTTGATGGCCTCGATCGGGCGGGTCTCCCTGAACCAGCCGCGGTCGTAGACCTCGTGCAGCATCCCGCCCTCGCCGAAGCCGAGAAGGCGAAACGGTTGTGGCGGGGGAAGAACCAGTAGGGGCCGATGTTGGAAATGTGCCCATCCAAATCGACCTTGTTCAGCATGAAGGTGGTGGCCTCGCGCGGCATCTTCTGGTCCGCGGCGGTCACGTTGGGCAACCCAAGCGACAGCAGGTGCTTTTCGCGGAAGAGTTGTCGGTGATCGAGAGGGCGTGACATCGCTCGATCAGCTGAACCGTGGCGTGCCGAGGTCGCCCGCGGTGCTCTCGACGGATCACGAGACGGCAAAATCCTGCGGCTCGGTTGAGACACCATCCACCGCTGCGGCCGGACGGTGGCGGCCCGGACAGCAGGTCGTTGACTGAGACAAGAGGTCCCTGAGACATGCGAACTGTTACTAAGGGCGGCGGGTGCGGGGTGGGCGAGGACCCGGCGGCGGCCGCGCTGCGCGAACTGCTGGAGGAGGCCGGCATCCTTGCTGCCCTCATCGAGCCGCTGACGACGATGTGGCGGATGCCCGCCGGCGCGCGAACCCGCGAACACCTCTACCTCGCCACGGGCCTGAGCGTCGGCGAGCATCAACGGGAGGCCAGCGAAGCCAACATGGAACTGCGCTGGGTCCCGCTGGAGGAAGCGGTGGCGATGTGCGCCGACGGTCGGATCACCGAGGCCGGAACCCTCGTGGCCGTCCTCCTCGCTGCGCAGCGCACCACCAGTCTGCTGCCACGCCAGACCACCGACCAGGCTCTGACGCCCCTCGCACTCGGGACGACCGACAACGCCCCAGAAACGGAGCCCCACTGACCGTCCGTCACCGAAGGCCCCTGTCCCCGTCGCGCCGCCCCGGCACGCCGGCAGCAGCACTGAGCCCGCGCCGACCGCACCGTGCACCGCCCGGCCGACCCGAGTGCCGCCTCAACTGCAGGGAAACACCACCACCGCCCCCAGGAGGACCGCCCCATGCCGCACCCTGACCTGCCCGATCCCACCGCCGACACGGCGGTGCGCACCGGCGGCTGCCTGTGCGGGGCGCTCCGGTTCATCGTGGCAGGCGAACCGGATGACCCCCACATCTGCGGATGCGCCCACTGTGCCCGCCGTTCCGGCAGCCCGTTCCAGTGGTGGACGTCGTTCCCGCTGACGGGCCTGTCCTGGACCGGCGAGCACGGCGAGCCCGCCTGGTACGACACCCACCCCGGCAAGACCCGGCGTGGCTCCTGCTCCATCTGTTACAGCCACGTCGCCGCCCTGGACTACGGCGACCCGGAGGCGATCGGCATCCTCGTCACCGCCCTCGACGACCACCGCAACGACCCGGCACTCCTCCCCCTCAACCCGAACCGCTTGAACGAGGCCGCGCCCTGGCTCGCGCCCGCGCCGACCCGCCACCAGGAGCCCGTTGACGTCCACCTGCTCCTGCGCCGCGACGGCGCCGACGGCCCCGACGTCCTGCTGTCGCGAAGGGCCGGAGCCGTCTACGCCACGGGCCTCCACCACCTCCCGTCCGGACATATCGACGGGCCCCACGAGGACGCCGTGCGGGCCCTGATCCGCGAGGGGTACGAGGAGACTGGCATCGTCATCGACCCGGACGACGTTCGGCACTCCGTCACCGTCCACCACCGAGCGCCCGGTGGCGCAGCGCGGATCGGCCTGGTGTTCGAGGTTCGGTGCTGGAGCGGCGAGCCCCGGATCATGGAGCCGGCCGTGTGCGACGCGATGGGCTGGTACCCGCTCAGCTCCCTGCCGTCACCGATGGTGGCGTACTGCCGGGCCGCATTGGACGCCTACCAGGCGGGCCTACCGTTCGCCGTCCACTTCCAGGAGCCCGGCGACCCGGTCTCCTACGCCCCCGAGGTGGGCCGTCTCCACCCGCTGCTCCCCGCCGGCGCAGGCGCAGGCGCCCCCGAGCAGCGGGTGCGGGAGTTCACCGAGCAGGCGGTCGGGCGCATCGGAGCCTGGACGGACACCTCCTGGCCGCGAGAGGGCAGCCGCGTCTGGCGGGCCAGCGGCACCGACGGCGGCCAGTGGTTCGTCAAGCTCCACCAAGGCGACAAGTTCCACGACCGCGAGGTGACCGCCTACCGGACCTGGGTACCGGCCCTGGGCGCGGCCGCGCCCCGCCTGGTGGCCACCGACCCGGCACTTCGGGCCGTCATCCTCACTGCGGTGCCAGGCCGATCGCTCCACGGCGCCGTCCACCCGCCCGAGGAGCAGCGGCTCATCTTCCACCGCATCGGCCAGCTCGCGGCCGCGATCCACCAGAGCGCTCCGGCGAGACCGGGCGGCGGGGCTCCGGCCGCGCTGGGGAAGCTGGAGCGGCACCTGGCCGGCGCCCGCGAGCTGCTGGCGCCCGGCGACGAGGACTACATCCGCGCCGTCGCCAAGAGCGCCGAACAGCTCCCCCCGTTCGATGCGGTGCCCACCCACGGCGACTTCCAGCTCCGCAACCTCCGCTGGGATACGGACAGCGGCTCACTGTATGTGATCGACTTCGAGCGCGCCGAATGGGGCCCGGCCATCCGGGACTTCGTGCGCCTGTCGGACGCCTGGACCGGCCGCCCGGACCTTCACGAGGCCGTGATGGCCGGCTACGGCAGGCCCCTCACGGCGGCCGAGGAGCAGCACCTGGCCGTCCACGCCGTGCTGGACGCCGTCTCCGGGATCCAGTACGGCACCACCCACGACGACCCCGAGCTGGTAGAACGCGGGCTGCGCACCCTGGCCCGGCTCCGCGCCGCCCACCGCCCCTGAGCCCCGAACCGAACCCACCCCCTGAGGAGCAGCACGTGCGAACCGTCCCGCCCGAGCAGTGGGAGCAGCACTACAGCAACGGAGTGACGTTCAGTTCGCTCGGCGACAACGAACGGGCGCTGCTCGCCGAACACGCCCCCGCGCCGGAAGGCGGTCGGGCCCTGGAGGTCGGCTGCGGCGCGGGCGAACTGGCCGCTCACCTCGCGGAGATCGGCTACCAGGTGGACGCCGTCGATCTCGCCGACGCCGGACTCCTGCGCGCCCGCGCCAGCCACCCCGGGGCCAAGGTGCGGTGGCTGCGCCTGGACATCGAGCACGACGACCCCGCCCCGCTCGGCGACGCCCCCTACGACCTCGTCGTCTTCCGCCTGTCCGTCGCGTTCGTCCACGACCGCACCCGCGTCCTGCACACCCTCGGCCGCCGGCTTGGCGTCCGCGGCACCCTGCTGGTCATCACCCCGGTGGCCGCCCACACGCCAGCCGAGCGGCGGCACATCGCCCTCGACGAGGAGGAGATCACCGCGCTCACCTGCGGCTGGCAGTCCGTGCAGCGCCTGGCGGCGGGTGATCTGGCCGTGCTGGTGCTGCGCGACCCGCGCGCGGATACCGTCGAGGTGGAGCGGCAGCTCCCGCCGACCGGGCCGGCGGCGATCGGTGCCGTCGCGGTCGTCACCGACCGGTCGGGCCGGGTCCTGCTCGGCTACTCCCGCGACGGCATGTGGGAACTCCCGGGCGGCAAGACGGCGGGCGGCGAGTCGTTCGAGGCAGCCGCGGTGCGGGAGCTGGACGAAGAAACAGGCCTGCACGCCGCGGAGGCAGACGCCACCGTCCTGACCGTGCTCACTGACGACTCCCACGGGGTCCCCCGCCTGACCGCCGTCGTGCGCATCGCCCGGTGGAGCGGCAAGCTCGCCAACCCCGAGGCGGACAAGTTCGTGCGATGGGAGTGGCACGACCTCAACGGGCTCAGCCGGCTCGGCCCGCTGTTCACTCCGGCCGCGCAGGCCCTTCACGCCGTCTGGCCCGGCATCGTCCCCCACCAGGCCGCGGTCTGCGTCTACCCGCACGACGCCGAACAGCCGGCCGTTCCCGGTGAGAGCGCCGAAGCCACACGTCGGCGCGAGGCGATGGCCCAGGCCGTCATCGACGCCGACTGGGCACCGTCCGCCGAGGTCCGCGCCGCGCTGCGCGTAGTACCCCGCCATCGCTTCGCTCCGGAGGCAAGCCTGGCCGACGCCTACCACCACGACCTGGCCCTCATCACCCGCCGCGACGGACTCTCCCGGGGCACGAGCTCAGTCTCCGCCGTCTGGCTTCAGGCCGACATGCTCGAGAACGCCCGGCTGCGCCCGGGCGCGGCGGTGTTGGAGGTCGGCTCGGGCGGGTACAACGCCGCACTGATCGCCCACGTCGTCGGCCCTACGGGCCGTGTCGTCACCGTCGACCTCGACCCCTTCGTGGTGGAACGCACCTGCCGTTTCACAGCCGAGGCCGGCAGCCGCAACGTCATTGCGGTCCAGGGCGACGGCGCGCTCGGAGCGCCCGCCACTGCGGTGCCGCGCGGCGGATTCGACGCGATCATCGTCACCTACAACGCCTGGGACATCGCTCCGGCCTGGCGCGAGCAGCTCGCCGAAGGCGGGCACCTGGTCGTGCCCCTCGAGGTGCACGGGTACACCCGCGCGATCACGCTCCAGCGGCGGGGAGAGGAACTCGTCGCCCGCGGCTGGACGTACTGCGGGTTCATCCGCGACTCCGGCGCCCTTGGCCGCACCACCCCGGAGACCGTGCTTGCCGGCGGCGAGCTCCGGCTGCGGTTCGAGGACGGCCCGGTCGGTGAGGCGGCCGGTCTCGAGGAGGCGCTGCGCGGAGAGCGGCACGAGGTGCGCACCGGCGTGACGGTCGCCCGCAGTGAGTCTTTCGAGACGCTCCAGCTCTACCTCGCCACCGTCCTGCATCAGCAGGGCTTCTGTCGCCTCGCCAAGGGCCGGAAGATGGATACCGGCATCGCCGACATCCCGCCCGGTGCCGATGCCGCGGCGCTCCTCGGCAAGGCCTCACTCGCGTACCTCACCTACACCCCCGCTGCGCCCGCTGCGCCGGACGGAACGGTCGAGTTCGCCGTCCACGCCTACGGCCAGGCCGGTCCTACCCTCGCCGAACGCCTGATGGATGCCGTACGAGACTGGGACGACCAGGCCCGCGCCCACGGCTACCCAGAGCTGACGATCCACCCCGCCAGCACTCCCGACACGGCTCTTCCGGGCGGCCACCGCATCGACAAGCCCGGATCCCGCCTCGCCTTCCACTGGCACCCACTGGCTCCAGACCCAGGCCCGGCAGCCTCGCCCCCCGGGACCTTCTCACTGCGGATCACAACGTGACCTTCATGGTCGGCGCACGCCGGCCAGCTAGCCGGGGCCGGTTGCCCGAATCGTGCCCTCAGCACGGCATTCGGGTCGCCGACAGCATCATGTCGACGAGAGGGCGGACCTGGGGCGGCACTGGCGGGTCGACACGGGCAATCCCCGACCCGGTCCAGCGGATCACGGTTCCAGGACGGAGGGTGACGCCACCGTCGTGGTCGTCAGGGTCGGTGACGATGGGCCGAACCCGTACGTGCCCCGGCCGGGCCTGCGCCGCGGAGAGCTCCACACACCAGCCGTGCGGCCACAGCCATGCCTCGAGAACGGCAACGTCGTCCGGGATGGCTGACAGCCTGAAGCTGTCTGAAGGCTCATCAGTCTGCGGCTGCGTCATGGCTTGAGCCTATGCGCCCCGCACCACCTCGGGAGCAGGCGTCGGGTACCGAGCTGATTACCGCTGTGCGACGACTGCTGCGCCCAGCCACCCGACGAAGGGCGGCTGGGCGCAGCTGGTTGCACGGCACGTGCTGGTCAGCGTTGGTCCCGGAACCAGGCGAGGAAGCTGATGGCCCGGGGCTGGTCCAGGACCGCCGTGAGGGTGCCGTCGTCGTCGAGCTCGCGGTGAAGGCCGTCGGAGGCGGGCCAGGTTGCCAGGAGCGTGAGCAGCTGCCCGGCGGCGGGGCCGGTGGCGGTAAGGGTCATGCGCAGCGCGAGTGCCTCGGAGTCGAGGTCGGTCTCGATCCGGCAGTCCGGGACGGTGGTGCGCAGACGGGCGGTGAGGTCGGACCAGTCGGGGATGGCTTCGGTGAACGCGTCGGCGGCCTTGTGGACCTCGGCGAGGCGCGTGAAGTAGTCGTCGATCATCGCCTGTGCTGTGGCGCGCAGATGGTTGTCGGTGATCTCGTCCAGGGAGTGGATGGTGTCTGGTACGGGGACCTGCCCCATGTGGTAGCCGTGCTGGCGCGCGGTGCCGGTGTCGTCGGTCAGGGTGAGCGTGAGCAGGTTCAGGACGGGCTTGATCCGGATTGTCCACTGGCCGGGCAGGGGGTGGGTGGCGGTCATCTGGTCCTCGGTTTCGGGTTGGGGGGTGGGTTAGAGGGCGGCGTGCAGGCTCAGGAGGAGGGCCTGGCGGAGTGCGGTGCGCTGGTCGTCGGTGATGTGGGAGGCGAAGGAGAGGTGGATGGACACGGCGGGCTGGTTGTTCTGCCGCCGGGTGAGCTGTTCGGGGTCGGGGGTGAGGTGGTCGGCGGCCATGTCGATCGCCCAGCGGGACAGGTCGGGGGCGGTGTCGATGAGTTCGTACATGGCGCGGTAGGCGACGCTGGCGTGCTCGCCGAGGGTGCTCCAGGTGCGCTCGGTGGCGGTGCCGGCGGTGCTGGGGATGGTGTGGTCGCCGATGCCTTCCCCAACTCCGCTGTCGGTGTCGAGGCTGTAGAGGACCATCTGGTAGGCCGTGGCTGCGCCATGGCGCAGATCGTCCTGCGTGTACGGGGTGCCGGCCGGGAGGGCAGCGGGGGTGGCGTCCTTGGCGGGGTCGACTGTCTCCTCTGTCGCGGAGGCTCGGTCGACGCAGTTTCCGCACCGGCCGTCCCATTCCTCGCCGTCGTTGGTCGACTCCTCACAGTTCTCCGTCGCGCAGAAGGTGTCCTTGTAGACCCTTTGCGGGATGAACCGGATGGAGGCGTTGCCGCTGGTCAGCGTGACGATGCCGTTCGGGGAGGGGGCGAGTTCGGCGTGGTAGGCGCGCATGCCGCGCCGCACGGCGTGGAGGACGTCGACCCCGGTGAGGTGCGCGTGCTCGGCGTCGGCGGGTCGGCTCCAGCCCGACCCGTCGTCCATCTGCACGATGTAGGTGTGCTCGGGGTCGATCGCGCTGCGAAGGTCGGCGAAGGCGGGGGCTGCGGCGGGCATGACGGCATGGCCTCTCTGCGGCGGAGTGTGAGTTCAGGGATGTTGCTGGTGCGGGCTGGCCGGGGATGGGCGGCGTGGCGGGGCCCGGACGGTCGTGGATTGCGGTCGGGGCGGGGTACGCGGTGCTGTGCCCGCGGGGCCGGGCTCGCCGGCTGGCCGGAGGGGTGGTTGGCTCCGACCGGAGCACGGCCGCCTGCGGCTTTCCGGTGGCTGGGTCAGAGTTTCTCGACGCGGTCGCCGTTGTCGGTCAGGTCGAGCATCTCGTGGTGCCGCTGGTGCGGGAAGTCCCAGGAGACGTCGAGCTGACGGACGAGGGGGTGAGGGTTCCAGTGCCTCACCGTACCGGTGGCTCCGGGGGTCAGGGTGCTGCGCGTGTTGGCGCGGCGGGCGAGGCAGACGCGGTCGCCGGGCTTGAACTCGGTTTCCACTGAGGCTCCTTCATGGGAGAGAACTGCGGTGGTCGGTGGCTGCCTGGCCGGGTCAGCGAAGCTTGAGGTGGGTGGTGTAGTAGCGGCCGACGTGGCCACGGGTGAAGCGGGCTCCGCAGCGCCAGGCGTCGGTGAGCAGGCTGTTGAGGGTGCGCTTGTCGTCGTCGGCGTGCGGGCCGAAGTGCGGTCGGGCGGCTCGCTTGGGCAGGCGCGTGAGGGGCCACCTGCCGATGCGGTGGGTCGGGTAGAGCAGGCGACCGGCGCGGTGCGGCCCGGGGTGCCGGTGGCCGTCGGCGGTGAAGGCCTCGCCGATGTTCGCCTCGCCCTGGTGGACGTGGACGGTGACGTACGTAGCCTCCGGGTATAGCGCCGCGAGTACGGCCGCGACGGCGTTCCTGAGCTGCTCCGCGCCGGGGATGAGTGCGGCGCGGGCGGCGTCGAGTGCGGTGACAGCGTCGGTGGGGGCGGTGGTCACGGAACTCCTTGGCTGCCGGGGACGGGCCGGGCAGTGGTGGCTGAACGGACGGTCGGTGGGACGTGAACCGCACCCCGGCGCATCCCGCACACTACATGTACACATAGAGGTAGGCAATGCCCAATTGATGGGGGAGGGCTAGCGGTATTCGGTCTCGCCCCGGTTGTCGACTTCGACGAGGAGCAGGCGGGGGCGGTCGGCCCGCTGCTCGATGTGGACGTATGGCACGAGTGGCTGGCCCTTCCAGTCCTCGCGCAGACGGATCAGGACGCTGACGCCGAGGGCGGTCAGCTCATAGGTCTCGCTCGGAAGACCCTCGACGGGGGCCGCCTTGGCGACGGTGACGCGGGCGCGGTGGGCGCCGGTTCGGCGGCGGGGCGACCGCCAGCCCGCAAGGACCGCGAGCGCTCCCGTGGCGGCGAGGAGGTCGGCCAGCATGGCGGGTGTGGGACCGAGAGGACTGTACAGAATGAAGATCGCAAGGATAGACGCGGCCGCGACGAGCCAGCGGACCTGCGGGCGCAGTGCGGGACCCGGCGAGTGGGCGGTAACGCGGGGCATGGATCTCTCCTGAGGGTGTTCAGCGGCCGGCGAGCTGCGCGATGACCTGGTCGGCGTGGGCGCGGAGGTGGAGGAAAGCGGCTTCGGGGTTCGAATGCTGCTCGGCCAGTCCGCGCAGCCGCGCGCCGTAGTGGGCCAGGAAGCCCACGTACTCGGCGAAGCCCAGCTCCACGGCCTTCTCCAGGTCCTGCTCGATGGTGGTGTGGTCGGTGGCGTAAGGGTCGGCGGGCATGGGGCGTCACCTCTCGGCTGGTCCGGCGGGAGTGCGGTCCGGCGACCGACAGCCGCGAACCGATGCCCTGACAATACATGAACTCATAGAGGTAGGCAATGTCGAGAGGGTTGGTCTAGCCAGCGCGCTCAAGGCCGAAGGACTGGCGGCGCCGACTCTGGCTGGCCTGCCACCGCCAACCCGTATCTGCCTGCTCGTCCCGTGGGCCGCAAGCTGCGCGGCAACGGTGGGCAGGGATGCGTCCTGGACGCCGAACGGCTCATGGCCAGGCACCAGGGGCTGTGCCAGATACGCGGAACGGCGCTGCCCGGGGTCGGACCGTCTGCCCTGCACGATGGCCGCCCCGAGGACGCGGCGTTCCGGGCCACCGCACGCAAGCTCCGCATGAGGCAGGAGCTGGCCGGTCCCCACGGGAGAGGCCCTGCTGAAGGTGGCCCTCCCAGATCCGGCCCCCATCCCTGGCCTTGGGTGATGCCGCGCGGCAACGCACACTGGAGCCCACGAGGGGGTCCCGGACGTGTCGGCTCTCGGTCAGTCGGCCGGGGTGGCCGTGAGGAACCGCAGGCCGCCGGAAGCGAGGTAGGCGCGCGACTCCCAGCCGCGCTCCGCCAGGCGGGCCGCGCACACCTCCAGCTGCTGCTCCGCCTCCTGGCGCGCCCTGGAGGACGCTGGCCCGCGCCACTCCACCCGAGCCTCGGCCTCTGTGGAGCCTGGCACCACGCGGTAGCCGGTGCGCACGCGCCGACCGCGGTGGTCCACGGCGCACGGCGGAAGCCCTGCGGCCTCGAGTGCGAGCGCGACCGCCCACGCCGCGCGGGTCCGCTCCCACGTGGCCGGCGCAGCGGGTGTGCCGGACAGCCGGCGGACCTCCAACAGCCCCTCCCAGGCGCGGGCCACCTCGGCGGCCCGCAGGTCCGCGTCGGCGGGCTCGAGCGGCGGGCCGTCGCCAGTCGCCGGCGAGAAACCCCCTGCGGTCGGGACCGCTGGCTCCGCCGGGGCCGGCTCGGCGAGGAGTTCGCTGCGCATCTGAAGCCCCGTCGGCGTGAGGTACGTCGCGCCGATCCGACCTCTGGCCACGGCCAGGCCCGACTTCACCAGCGCGGCCTTCACCGCCGGGCTTCCCTTCACCTCCCCGGTCACCGGATCGGCAGCCAGCAGCACCTTCCGCCGTTTCGCCTCGGGCAACTCCGCCCTGCCCCGCGCCGTTTGGGCCACGACTGCCTCCTTCACCCTGTCCGTGGTCTCGCTGGCAGTATGCCCCGACGTGTATCCCCAGGCTGCTGGCCGTTCGGACACGCCGCGGCCGCAGAACGAGACCCATCCGGTTTCGCCGACACTGCGGGTCTGACCGTGACGCTTCGGCACATCACTGCCCTGGCTGGCTGACGCGCCTGTCCGCAGGTTTGATCACCAGGTGCCCCGTGGCCCTGTCACTCGAACCGAGCCGACGCGTTCTCGTCTCCCGCAATGCGTTGCCGGCGCGCAGCGGGCTGGGGCTCATCCGGCCCGACGCACCGGCGCCCGGGGCCGGCGGGTTCTGTGCGGGAGAAGAGGGCTGTGGCGGCGTACGGGCCTGCCCGGTAACTAGGCTTGTCGCCTGTGGACGGTGCGCCCAGATGCCCCGCGGGGGTGAGCACTGTCCTGGCCGATGTCGCGGCAGGGTGCCGCTCAGGGAGGAAGCGTGCAGTTCACCGTCTTGCCCGTCCGGACGCGACCTCCGGTGCGCAGCCCGCGCCAGGCGTTCCTGGTCAAGGACGACTGGGACGACTACCACTTCAAGACGACCTTTCTCCTGTTCTACAGCGACGGCACGGAGATTCACACGGTCGGGCAGGTCAAGATCGGCCGGTTCGGGATGCGCGAGCATGAGCGCACGACGCTGGCCGAGAACTTCGAGTCGGTCGACGAGGGGTTCTTCTCTCTCGGGCAGGACGACACCTACTACGAGAAGCTCCGCGATCTGGGCGATGACGTCCGGCTCGCCGTCCTGGTGGCCCTGCGCGATGTCGCCTACGACAAGGAGCTGTTCGCCAGGGCCTACCCCGAGGAAGTGACGCGGACGTCGCTGCTTCGTTCGGTCTCCGAGGAGACGGTGGTTCATCAGTTCCATCGGATCGCCCGGGGCGGTGCCCGGCTGACGCCGTTCGACTTCTCCTACACGGCGCCGGCACCGGGGGACGGGGACGTGGAGCCCCTGACCCTGACGTTCACGGTGAAGCCGGGGGCGACACCGCCCACGAACGTGCACGCCCTGATCGGCAGCAACGGCGTCGGCAAGACGCGTCTGCTCAGCCACCTGGCCAGGGCAGTCGCAGACAGTTCCGCCACCGTGGAGGAGGTCGGTCAGGTCACCAACCTGAGCGGCACCGAGTCGGTCTTCACCAACATGGTCTCCATCGCCTCCAGCGCCTTCGATGTCCCCACCCCCGTGCAGGAGGCCAACGGAACCCGCCACGCCCATGTCACGCTCGCCCGCGGCAGCCTCCACGGCGACGTGGCGCCCGCCCAGCGCTTCGCCCAACTGCTAGAAGGACTCACGGGAGCCCGGCTGGATCGCTGGCGGAACGCATTGGCCACCCTGGCCGAGGCCGACCCGCTGTTCCGGGACGCGGACATCCTCGCAACCAGCTGGCTGGCACCCGAATGGTTCCCAGCCGACTCCGAGAACGCGTTCGACAGACTCAGCTCCGGGCACAAGATCGTGCTGCTCGCCATCACCAACCTCGCGGACCTCGTCACCGAGACCACCCTGGTCCTCATCGACGAGCCCGAGACCCACCTCCACCCGCCCCTGCTGGCCGCTTTCATCCGGGCCGTCTCCGACCTCTTGGCCGACCGCAACGGCGTCGCCGTCATCGCGACCCACTCGCCCGTGGTCCTGCAGGAAACGCCCCGCAAATGCGTGTGGGTTCTGCGGCGGTCCGGGCAGGTCATGCGCGCTATGCGCCCCGTCATCGAGACCTTCGGCGAGAACGTAGGGATCCTCACCCACGAGGCATTCGGGCTCGAAGTCACGCGATCGGGCTTCCACCGGGACCTGGAGCAGGCCGTGAACGAGGGCCTGACCTACCACGAGGTCGTCGAACGTTTCGGCGGAGAGCTCGGCAGCGAAGCCAAGAGCCTGGCGCGGGTGCTGATCTCCGTCCGTGACTGCCGGAAGCCCCTGTTCTGATGCGACCGCTCCCGATGCCCGTACACACCGCCCGCGACACCTACCGCCTGTGCATCAGCAGAATCCGCGACGACGTACTCCGCCAGCGCCTGGCAGGTTTCGAGGACGGCGTAGCCGCGGCGGCGGAGGCCTTCGACATCGCGGTGCGTGCCACGACCCTGCACACCCTCGACCCGGCAGCGTTCACGCCGGGCACCGTGGGGGACAACGTCGAGCTGCTGAAGAACTACACCCAGCGCATGGCCAAGGTAGCCGCCCCGGCCAGACCCGTTTACGACGAGCTGAAAATGACACCTCCGCGGTGCCCGCTGTGCGACCACCGCGCCGTCACCACCCTCGACCACCACCTTCCGAAGAGCAGTTTCGCCCTGCTCGCTGTCGCACCGACGAACCTGATCCCCGCCTGCAGCGACTGCAACAAGACCAAGGGGCACACCGCGCCCAGCCGCGCTGAAGAACAGACGCTTCACCCGTATTTCGACGACCTCGGAGACGTCCGGTGGCTCGGCGCCCAGGTCGTCGAGCAAACACCCGCCTTTGTGACGTTCTTCGTCAACACACCGCCCAGCTGGGAGAGTCTGTTGGCGGCGCGCGTCCGCTACCACTTCGATGCCTATGGGCTCGCCGCCCTGTACGGGGCACAGGCCTCCACCCTCATCTGCGGCCTTCAAGGATCCGCGCGGCGCCAGCACACGCTGGGCGGCGCCGCAGCGGTCCGTGACTTCCTGGAGGACCTCGCCTGCAGCTATGCAGAAGGGGAGATCACAGGCCCCAACCACTGGCAGTCGGCCGCGCTTCGGGCCCTGGCCTCCAGCGACTGGTTCTGCTCCATAGGCTGCCTCGCCCTCTGAACCGCCAGGGCGGCCGAGGGGCATCGCCCGCCAGCAGCTACCTCCCGCGGTGCCTACAGGACGCTGATCAGGACGGGTTGGCCGCCCGGCAGCCGGCCGCGGGCGTCGATCCCGTGTGGCGTGCCGCGGCGGGTGTGCAGGGAGGCGATGCCGGTGCACGCTGCGGTGCACGCCGCTGCGGGGTCGTCCGCGCCGTCGATAAACAGCTGGATGTCGAAACGCAGAGCGTCGTCACGGACCTGAAGCCCCGTGACGGCCACCGGGGTGCCGGCCAGGGTTCGGGCCCAGGGCGTCAGCGACCGCAGCAGCGCCGCATGCTCCGGGGTCGACGTGGTCCGGCGGCCGGGCGCCCGGTTCAGCGTCGGGTGGGTGCCGGCAAGCAGCACGATGTCGCCGGGCAGGTCCGCGGTGAGGGTGTAGGTGTAGGCACTGGCACCCAACTCGGACAGGACCGGCGCAGCGCCGGTGGCCGCCGCGAGCCGGTCCACGCTGGCGCGCTGGTCGGCCATGGTCACTGCCTCGCCGAACGTGACCTGGATGTCTCGATCAGAGAGCGCGAGCTGCAGGGGCTCCAGCGGACCGGCGCGGTCCAGCACGTCGGCAGTGGCGTGCAGCAGATCGGGGAGCGGGAGACACATGACCGCCATTGTCCCGGCGGTCGGGATCCGTCACCACACCATCCGGAGATCGCTGTGGACGGGGGCGGCCCGGCTGCGCCACGGTTCTGCGGGCAGCGGGGCCGCCCGGGTTACCGGGTGGTGCTCATCAGCTCGTGCGCGGCGTTGACGGCATCGACGCGCTGCCGTGCTGTGGCGCCCGGGTCGCCGGCCAGCAGGCGTAGCTCGCTGGCCATGGTGTGCAGGCGGCTTGCGTGCTGCCACAGCTCATCTCCGCGCTGGGCGTGGGTGGCCATGGCGGACGGGTCAAGGGCGAGCAGGTCTGCGCTTCCGTAAGCGCGGTCGGCGGCCTCGGCGGCGCGGCGGGCGGCGCCGCGCAGAAGGGCCAGCACCGGGGTGATCGCGACGTCCTTCGGCTGCGGGTCAGTGGGGTTTGGCATCTACGCTCTCCGATCGGCGGGCCTTGCGGACGGATGTGCCGGGCAGGACGTACGCAGGTCCCATGGCCGGGATGCCTTCGGTGTCCTCCAGGGTGATGTCGGTGTCCCGGGCGACGCGCGCGACGCCGTAGGTTCCGAGCGTGACGTAGGTGTGGCCGCCACGGGTTTCGGCGCCATGGATGAACGCGGGGTCGGCGTCGACGGCGGTGGGTGTGTTGCGCAGGGCCTCGGCAACGATCGGCTTGTTGGCGGGGACCTTGGCGAGTACGTCGCCGCGGGCGAAGGCGTGGGCGGGCTTGACCCTCATCGCTGGTCCCCGTTCGTTTCGGCCGGCTTGACGCTGGCGGGGCGGAGCGCGAAGGCGATGTCGGCGATGGTGTCGGGCAGGACCGAGCGGGGGAGCGTGGCGGCGAGTAGCTCCACCTCCTCGTCGGTCAGGGTGAACCCGGCCCAGGTGTCGAGCTGGTCGCGGGTCAGGGTGATGCCGGAGTCGGGCACCGGTTCACTCCTCAGGTCGGTGTGGTGAGCGTGGGGCGGCTTGTGCGGGGCGCGTCCGCAGCGGTGTTGTGCTGCGGACGCGCCCCGTGGATGCGGCGTCAGCTGCCCGTGCCGGCACCAGCGGGTGCCAGTCCGGACGGGGTCTGGCTGGTGATCAGGCCGTCGCTGACGTCGATGCCCTGCGCGGTGAACCAGTCGACGAGGATGGCCGTCGTCTTGGCCGAGTCCCAGGAGTCCCCCGGCTCGGACTGCACGTCGGTCTTGATCTTGTTGAACAGGGCGGCGATCGCGGAGCCCTCGCGGGTGGCGGGGTCGATGGTGAGGCTGTGCATGGTCGTCCTTCCGAAGGTTCGGGGCGACGCCGACGGCGCCGTCCGCCGTGGAATGGGGGCGCGGGGAGGGGTTCAGAATCCCAGCGCGCTGCTTGACTCTATGAGTCTATGTATTTGCATGTCAAGCGCTCTCGCGATGTTGCATGACTCTATGTGTCCATGTATGGTGATCGTGTCGCCAAGGGCATCGCCCGGGCCGCCAACTTCCGGGGGCAGGCCTCGGGTCTACGCCTACGACCCGAAGCTGCGCACGACCCGCGACCCGATCGGGACCGCCTCGACCGACCCCACCCTCGACCTCATCGTCCGCCGCCACGGCCTGACCGAGCGCTGAACCGTCCGGAGCCCCAACCGATGCCCACCCCCGCCATCCCGCCGACCACGGTCCGCGAGGCCTGTGCCGCCGACACCGCCGCATTCATGGCCGTGCTCGCGTTCGCCGACCCCCACCACCCCGACCCCTTCGGAGAGGCACGCCTGGTGCTGGCCTGTCCGCCCGAGCCGCCGCTCTCCCACCATCGGCAGCTCTTCCTGATCGCCGAAGCCCACGACGGCACCGTCGCGGGCGCGCTGCTCGCCGGTGTCCCGCGTTGGCTCCTCGAGCACCCCGGGATCGACACCGCGATCCTCCAGAACCGGCTCGTTGCTCGGCTCGCCATGATCCACGCCGTCGCGGTCCAACCCGATCACCGAGGGGCCGGAATCGCCCGGACGCTGATCCAGCACGCCGAGGCGCGGTTCGTGCACGCGGGCTACGGCCTGATGACGCTCAACCACGACCGCGACCTCGACGCCTTCTATCGGCACCTCGGCTACACCATCGGCGATCAACTCCTGGTCCACCTGCCCGGCGACCGGCTGATCGGCCAGGCCACCGACGACACGCGCATGTCTGCCAAGCCGCTTCGCCTGCCGGTGCGCCTCGCCGAGGTGCCCGGTGCCCCGGCCCGGATCGTCACTGGCCTGGTCCCCGGGGCCTCGCTGCCCGCCAGGGCGCGGTTCGACCCCGTCCGGCTGCGACTGCGCTACTGACTACCGACGACTGGAGTTGGTACGACTCAGAAAGCCCCCGCTGCCCAGGGCGCCGCGGTCCTCCACAGTCGGCGAAGCGTCAGCATCGCCCCGGGACGCCGTTGTGGCCAGCAACCGCTAGCCGTTTGGTGGGTCTCATGTCAGGACCGAGACGGCCAGAGCCCCACAGACCATGAAGGGGCCGAAGGCGAATTCATCGCCGCGCTTCGCTCTGCGCAGGATCCACTGGGCGAGAGCGTAGAGGAAGACGAGTACGAAGGCGGCGGCGAAGCCTTGGACAACGGCGGACCAGCCTGACCAGCCCAGGAGAGCGCCGATCGCGGGGGCGAGCTTCAGGTCTCCGCCACCGAGCGAGACGTAGGTCAGGAGCAGGTAGACGCCGGTGACCGCGACTGCGGCAAGGAGCGCCCGGATGAAGCTGCTCCATCCTCCGCTGAGCGCCCCACCTCCCAGGAGTGCGAGGGTCCCGATCACGGTGGGCCGGGTCAGGATGTCGGGCAGCCTGTGGACCGCGATGTCAACGAGGACCAGGGCCATCCCGCAGGCGGCGAACCAGTACTGCGCGGCCGCCAGCCATCCGGTCGATCCACTGGCCGCGATTGCCGCGAACGCTGCCGAGGACAGCACCTCCGGAAGGAGGCCGGCCGGAGGAAGCTGGTGGCCGCACGTGCCGCACCCGCCGCGGACCGCTGCCAACAGGGAGCCGGGGCGGGGAAGGAGCACCTTGCCGCAGGCGGGGCAGTGCCAGCGCGGAGCGTCGTTCTCGGCGACGGAGCAGGCGAACACCACAGGCCTGGCGAACGCGCCGACCGCGAGGCCGGCCAGCGACGCGATGGCGATGGTCAGGGCGTAGATCGGTCTGCTCTCCCCACGGGTCGGATGGCGGTCAGGGGCGTGTGGACGGTAGAGGGTGGCCCCGGGAGCTGGACGGCTCAGGCCGAGGCGATGCGGTCGGCGTCCATCAGCGCGTTGATCAGCGAAACCGTCTCAGGCGAGGAATCGCACCCGGACTCGACGGCGATGCGCGCCAGCTGCTGGGCGGTGCGTTCGAGCCCGGCCCGGTCGCCGGTCTCGCTGTACAGGGTGATCAGGTCCCGGTACAGCAGCTCGGACTGCGGATCGCACAGCAGGCCCTTGCTCGCGGCGGTCCCGGCGGCGCGGTAGTCGCGGACGGCGAGCCGGCGCGTCGCCAGCTCGTGGGCGACGTCGACGATCGCGGAGAGCATCTCCTGGATCGGGTACTCCGCCCATGCGTACTTGGACTGGTCGATGTCGGAGAAGGGACGGCCGCGGACCAGAGCGAGGGCGTGAGCCAGCGCGATGTCGGCCTCGGTTCCACTGCGGTGCATCCCGAACAGGTAGAGCTCCTGGAATTGCGTCCAGTCGCTGGTGACCTGGTCGTTGAATCCGTAGACGCCCCCGCTGATCGGCGGCAGATAGGCGCCCTGCGGGTCGTCGGGCGGAAGCAGCGGGTCGCGTCCGAGCCACGTCCGCAGCTTGCTGATGTTGGTGTTGCGTGTGTCGGCGAGGATGCGCTGGCCCGGCCAGATCGCCTCGTCGAGCTCGTGGCGATTGCTGCCGGGGTGCAGGACCAGCCAGGCGGCGATCTCGGTGAGGCCGTTGCGCCGGTTCGACTCGACCTTGCCGAGGGTTCCGATGACGTCGACCGACCCGAGCACGCGGATCTGCGGTGCGGCGGGCGGGTCCGGCGGCGTGTTGAGGGCGGCGAGCACGTTGGACGTGACCGCGGTGATCCGCGGAGTGAGGGCCGGCTCGGCGGGGAGAACGGGTCCGGCGACGGTCTCCTGCGCGAGCGCGGAGGCGCTGTCGTCGTAGCCGCCGGTCTGCTCACCCTCCTCGCTGCCGCCGTCCGGCCCGGCCTCGTAGAGCTCGGGCCCGGCCTGCTCCTGGAGAACCTCGTTGAGGGCTTCCTCGAACGGGTCGGCATCCGGATCGTTGCCGAAGTCGTCCTCCGGCTCGGGGGGCAGTTCCTCGTCCATGGACTCGTCCGCCGCCGGAAGGTGCGGGAAGGCGGCGCCGGTGACCGACGGTGCCAGCGCGCTGAATCCTGGTACTGAGGTGGCCAGCCCGGAGGACCCGGTGCTGACGGAGACCGTCACCGGCTCACTGCCGACCTCTTCGCTCTCGCCGTCCTGCTCGGCGACGGCCGCCGGAACCGCGTCCGGTGGAAGAGCGGCGCGGTCCGGGACACGGGAAGGGCCGTTGGGCTCCGGGGCACCGTGCGGCGGGTGGGTCCAGGCCGGCGCCGGAACGTCGTCGGTGCGGTTGGCGGTACCGAGCAGCTCGAGCAGCGGACCGTAGGCCTCGTCCTCCAGTCTCTGCAGGGTGATGGACAGGTCGAGCCCCGGAAGGACGATCGGGCCAGCGGGCGCGGCCGGCAGGGTCCAAGCACCGGGCAGGTCAAGGGCGTCGGCAGCGGACGTGACGACGGCGACCGCGGTGCGCGGCCGCGAGGAGAGCAGGTCGACCAGAGCCTCGGCTTCGGGTTCTTCGGGGGCCGTCGGCGAAAGGAGGATCTTCGGTGTCCAGGTGTCGCCGCCGTCGCCCAGGCGGGCCTCGAACAGACTGCTGTCTTCGCCGAGGACACCACGCTGCATCGCGTCGTGGGCGATGAGTTCGGGGATCGCCTCGGCCAGCGACGGCTTGTGGTCGATCCGGGCCGGGAAGGCACCCTCGAGCTCCTCGCCGAGACCGGACAGGATGACGGTGGCATCGTCCGCGAGCTGGGAGGAGCCGAGCTCGACCGCCAGGCCGAGCATGACGGCCCGCACCTCGGCCGGCGTGCCGTACAGGCGCAGCAGGCCGACGGCCTCGAGGTTCACCATGACCGCCTCGCCGTCCTCGGTCTCGCCGAGGCTCACGAGTGCGGGGTAGGGGGAGGTGGTGTCGCGTGCCTCGTCCTCGTCGAGGAGCGCGGCGCCGCGGGCCGGGCACCACCAGCGGTCGGGGTGCTCGTTCATCTCGGAGAACGGCTCGATCGGCGAGGTCGGTGCGGCCAGGTGCAGCTCGACGCCCCGGGCCAGGATGCGCGCGGCCTCGAGCTCCGGCAGCGCCTGCCCGGTGCGGGCGCAGGTGGCGGCGAGGGTGCGCAGGGCGTGGTCGATGAGGGAGAGGCTGCTGACATCGGCGGTGATCCGCAGCTGCTTCTCCAGGTCGGCGGAGGCACTATCCGCCACGGGCATGGGGATCCGGCGCTTGAACCGTCGACGTCGGCGCTGGATGGCACGGCGGCCTCCAACTGTTGCCAGGACGCTGGCGGCGAGCAGGCTCGTCGTACCGACGGCCATCTTGAGCATGGCGGTGTCTTCCCCGTCGTCGGTGGTCGAGTCGGCGTCCGCCGCGTCCGTATCGGAGGGGGCCGTGGGTGCGGAGGGCGTGGTGGCTTCCGCTGTTGGCGCGGTGGCCGGAGCCGCCTGCTGCGTAGGTGTGGCCGCCGGTGCGGGGGTGGCCGGCGCCGGGGATGGCGTGGCCTGAGAAGGGGCGGCCTGGGACGGCGCGGCCGGCGCCGGAGCAGGGTTGGTCGGCGGCGTGGGCGTGGCCTCGGCTGTGGTCGGGGTGGGACCGGCTTGCGTCGGCGCGGTGGTGGGCAGCTGCAGCGTCCAGCCGATGTTGATCTCGTCGGGGTCCTGGAGGGCCTGGCCGTCGGCCTGGACGTGACCCTTGTTCAGAGTGGCGATCTCCTCGAACCGCCCGGCATCGCCGAGTTCGTCCTGGGCGATGCCGGTCAGGGTCTCGCCGGCGGCGACGACGTGCTCGCGGTGGGCGGCCTCCAGGTGCGGGGCGGCGCCATTCTGGGCGGGCGCCTTCGCCTCGGCCGGCAGCCGCAAGGTCCAGCCCGGCTGCAGCTCACGGACGTTGCTGGTGGTTACGGCACCGTCGGGCTGGCGGACCCCATCGTTGAGCTGCGCGATCTCGCGCCAGCGAGTGCCGTCACCGAGGTAGTGCGCGGCGAGGTCCCACAGGGTGTCGCCGTGGACGACCTGGTGGACGGGACCCGACCAGGATCCCGCCGCTTCGGTGTGAGCGGTCGTCTGGGCGGTGCCGGAGGACTGGACTACAAGGGGAGCGGCAACCGTGGCGGCGCCGACCGAAGGCGCGGCGGCGAACGCCGCGCTGGTGGGCAGCAGCAGGACGACACCGGCGACGAGGCTCGCTGCCAGGCGCTGGGTGGCGCCCAGGACCCTGACGCGCGGCGCCTGCCGGTGGCGCAGCAGAGCGGTCGCCTCGACGGCGGTGGAGAAGACGAAGGACAGCCAGGCTCCCCAGCCCAGGAGCGTCAACGCGCCGAGGAACAGGCTTCCGTTGTCGGGGCTGGTCAGGGCACCGGTGACTTCGGCCCAGGTCGGCACGTGCGAGGGCAGGACCCCGGTGCGCCACAGAAGTAGGGGCACGCCGACGATCAGGGCGGGCAGGGCCACGAGCGAGGCCAGGCCGCGGACGGCGGCGGCCAGACGGGAGGCGGTTCTACGGGACACGGGCTCAGCCTCCCTGGACGATCAGCTTGGCCTGGCCGTGCCCGGTGACACTCCAGGAGCCGGGAAGGAACACCGGGGAGTAGTGCTCGGTGACGGACACGACGATGGTGCGGTCGTCTGCCCAGCCCACCGTGCCACTCACCCCCGCCTGGGACAGGTACTTGGAGGCGGCGGCCTGGGCGGCGTTCTTGTCGAGCCGGATGCCCCCGCCGGAGATCGCCATGCCGGCGTTGACGGCCTGCGCCCCGGTCCTCGCAGCCTCCTGCGCGGACGCCTCGGCATGGTTGAGGGCACGCAGCTTGCCGCCCCCGTCCACGACCAGTCCGACGATCAGGATGAGGCTGGCCGCGGCGACGGCGACGAACAGCGAGATGGCACCGCGCTCGTCTCCCCGGGGTGCGCGGTGCTTGAGGCGGGTGAGGGCGCCGGTCATCATCTTCCTCGGTACGAGTCGATCGCGCTGGTGAAGTGGGACGTGATCCGCTTGCTGCCGGGCAGGCCGGGCAGCGCCAGATCGGACAGGTCGACCTGGCAGGTGACCGTGACGGTCACACTCGCGGTCTGGCCGATGGCGGCGTTGAAGCCGCCGGTGGGCACACTCACGTCGACCGAGGAGCAGCGCAGTCCCTGGTCCTTCATGGTCTGCTGTGCGACGCGGCTGCCGGCCTGCTGGGCGGCGGACCCGCTGCGCTCAAGCGACGCGGCACGGGCGGCGTTGCGCGCGGCGGCGTCGACGGTGTTGTCGGCGATGTGCACCCGGCCGGCGGCGATGACCAGAACGAGGAAGCCGAACAGCAGCGGAGCCAGGATCGCTGTCTCCAGGCTCAGGCTGCCCCGGTCGCCGTGCGGTGAAAGGCTCTTCACGGCGCTCCCGTCAGACGTTCCCGGGCGGCGCTCGCGTGCTGGTTGACGGGAATGCTCAGTCCGGGGATCCATGTGTTGACCTGGCCTCTGACGGTGATGGTCACGGTGTTGCCGTCGCTGCCGGTCACGCTGCGCCCGCTGATGCTGGCGCCGGCCCGGTCCAGGAAGCTGTTGGTGACGGCTGTCCCGTCGCTCAGGCCCGCTCCCTGCACGCGGGCACGCTCGACGCCCCTCTGGGCGGCGGACAGGGCGACGTTGCGGGCGTGGTACCACAGGCCCGCCTGGATGATCGTGAAGATCATGAGCATCACGGCCGGGAACACGATCGCAAGCTCCAGGGACAGCGCACCGCTGTCCCTGGAGCAGGCGAGGGTCAGCCGACGGCGTGCCCAGGAGACCGGGCGAGGCATGGAGAACATCGCTCCCTCCTGGTTGAAGAAACGTTTCGGCTTGGGCTACTTGATCTGGCCGGTCTTCTCGGTCAGCTTCCCGGCGAGGAAGACGCCCAGGGCTATCGCGCCGACGACGAGACCGCCGACGAGGATGGCGGCCTCGATGGACAGGCCACCGCGCTCGCTCTTCTTCAGCTCGCGCAGGCGCTCCGCCTGGAGGCGGACCATGGCGACGAGAGACAGGACAATCGGGTCGGTGCTGAACATCTGCGGTGTACCTTCCAGTTCGGTTGAAACAGTGATGAGTAGTCAGCTCGCCACAATCCGCATGATTGCGGGGTACGCGACGAAGATGGACATGAGGATCACGAGGGCGCTGACGGGGACGATCATCTTTTCCGACACCGCGTTCGCCTCTGCCTGAGCGTCCGTCAGCAGAACCCCGCGCAGGCTCTTCGCCTGGGCGGCCAGCGTGGAGTACACGGCCGCACCCTGCTCACCGGCGAGCGCCATGATGTCGGCCGGTGCCCCGAGCTCGGGAACGCCGAGCTCCTCGGACAACTGCTTGAGGCCGTCCCACGGCGGGATGCCGGCGAGCTCCGCGCGGGTCAACGCGTCACGCACCCGGCCGAAGACCCAGCCGTCGCCGACGTCGGCCGCCTTGCGCAGGGCCTCGCTCGGCCCGGCGTCGGCCGCGCGTTCCAGACACACCAGCTCCAGGTAGGACGCGATGGCGTACCGGAATTCCTTGCGTGCCTTCTCCGCCTCGTCCTTGACGTTGATGTCCGGCAGGAGCCAGAGCAGCACGCCCATCACCAGGCCCGCGAGCGCGGGCACAGTGAACGGGAGGGACACGCCGACGAGCGAGAGCACGGCGATCGCCAGCGGCGGGAACATCAGGCCGATGATCGCGTAGCCGATCTTCTGCCCGACGTGCTGGGCCGGGCTGCGCCCGAGCAGATCGAGTTCCTGGCGCGGCAGGCGGACGAAGCCCTCGCCGACCTGCGCCAGCAGGCGGGCACCGAACACGTCCAGGAAGGAGTCCGCGGCCCGCGCGGCACGCGGCTCGAGGTTCTCCAGACGGCTGGCGTCGTTGCGGTGGAGGAGGTCGCCGAGATCAGCTCGGGAGCGGCTCAGCCCGGCGATGGCCACGGCCACACCGACGCCGAGGGTCACGCCGGCGATGATCGCGGGTGCGGAGGTGATCACGGCGCCTCCCCTGCGTCGGGACGGTCGGTGGCGGGTGCGAGGAACCTCGGCGCGGGCTCCGCGATCGCCATACGGCGCATCCACACCATGACGCCGATGAATCCTGCGGCCAGAAGGGTGAGTACGATCTGGCCCGTGAGGCTGCTGTACGGCTCCACGTACGCGCCGGAGAGCATCGCGAGGGCGAAGACAGCGAGGCAGAAGAGGCTGACCCAGCGCATGTTCGTCCGCGGCTTCTCGCGTTCCGCCTCGACCTTGCGCCGCATCAGGACCTCCTCGCCGACCTGGGCGGACAGGGCCTTGAGTGCGTTGCTGAGTCCTGCGCCGCGGTCCTTGACGTGCAGGATCAGTGGGGCGGCAACGCTGTCGGCGGCCGCGTCGTTCATCTCGTCCGCGAACGCCCGGTAGGCGATCTCGGCGCGCCATCCCGCCGCGAGACGGGACGCCAGCCGGGTGACCTCTGGTGTGATGAGCTTGGGAGCGCTGCGGACACTGCTGGCCACGGCCTGCTCGAGGGAGATGCCTGCGGTGTGGATGTCGCTCAGACGCCTCACCCACTCCTCCAGGGCCTCCAACCGCCGGATCTGTGCCTTGCTGCCCCGTCCGGGCTGAAGGATCCACGGCAGTCCGAACACGGCGAGGCCGGTCAGCAGACCGCCCATCAGCCAGGAGGTGAACAGCCACACGATCAGGGCGATGACGACCGCGGCGAGTGCCAGCGTCCGCTGGTTCGCCAGGCCGCTCGAGGGCCCCGCGCCGGAGAGGCCGCCGGCGCGGAACTTGCGCTCCAGACGGCCCGCAGGGCGCGCCGGGGCGGGGGCGCTCGTCCCGACGACGCCGGCGACGGTGAGGCAGAGGCCGCCGACGGCGACGGCGCCGGCCAGCGCGGCGACGATGGCAGTGGGGTTCAGGTTCACAGCTTGGTCACCGCCTTGAGCGGCTTCTCCCAGGCGCCCCAGGGCTGCTGAAGGAGCCGGCGGTCGAAGCCCGCACGCTCCAGGTCCGCCAGGCACTGCGGCGGCATGAGCGGCACGGCCCGCGGCTCGCGCCGGCCGGCCTCCTCTCGCGGGCCGAACACGGCCTGCCGGGACGGGCGGCCCTGCTCGCCGACACCGGTCAGCTCGACGATGTCGGAGACGAACCGGTGCTTCTTGCCGCCGATCGCCGTCTCGTCGACGAGCCTGACATAGACGATGAAGTCCACGGCGTTGGCGATCAGCCGGTACGCCAGCGCGTCGGTCATGCCGGTGCCCGCCTCCATGGCGAGCATCACCAGACGCTCGATGGCCATCTCGGCCGAGCGGGCGTGAAGCGTGCACATGCTCCCGCCTTCGCCTTCATTCATGGCGTGGAGCATCGGCAGGACCTCGCGCCCGCGGACCTCGCCGACGATGACCCGGCGAAGGCTCATACGCAGGGACTGGGCGAAGAGTTCGGACAGGGTGATCTCGCCGACCGCGCGGCCGTCCGGGCCGCGCTCGCCGTTGCCTTCACGCCCCTCGAGAGCCACGACGGTCGGGCCGTTCGGGTCCTCGTGCAGCCACAGCTCGTACTCGCTCTCCAGCGTGCCTACGCGCTCCGTCGACGGGATCTCCGCCGCCATGGCGCGCATAAGGGACGTCTTGCCGACGCCCTGCGAGCCGACGACGATGATGTTCTTCCGCGCCACGACCGTGGCCTTCAAGAACTCCACCAGGACGGCGTCGATCGTGCCCCAGTTCTTCAGATCCTCCAGGCCCTGCGAACGCGTGCGGTGCCGGCGGATCACGACCTCCGGCTGAGGGGTCACCCAGGCGGTGGCCGCCAGACGGGATCCGTCGCCCAGACGGGTGTTCAGCATCGGGGTCGCGGGCGTGAGCGACCTCTCGCCCTGCCCCTGGGTGCGCACGAGCTGGTTGATCAGCTCGATCAGCGCGGCATCGGACTCGGCGATCCGGGCGACACTCCGCGAGGGCCGGTCAACGTAGTCGACACGGACCCGGTCGAAGCCGCTGATGGTGATGTTCTCCACGCCCGCGTCGTCCAGCAGCGGCTGCAGCCGGCCAGCCTGGAAGAGCTCGTCGAACACCGCCCTCCGGATGGCGTGCTCGTCCTCACGGCTGAGCGCCCCCTGCGCAGCCGCATGACCGGTCGCCCACGTGCCGACGACCTGGTTCACCAGACTCTGCCCGCGCTGCATCCGGTCATCCGCGGAGAGACCGGGCGTGGTAGCGGTCTCCTGGGCAAGGAGATCCGCGACCTGCTGCCGCAGCTCGACGATCCGGGCGTAGTCCACGGGCAGGACACCGGACGCCGGATCGGAGGCGGACGGCACCGAGACGGCAGCCGGCGAAACCGAGCGAG
Organism: Kitasatospora sp. NPDC004240; assembly: GCF_053603215.1. NCBI lineage: Bacteria > Bacillati > Actinomycetota > Actinomycetes > Kitasatosporales > Streptomycetaceae > Kitasatospora > Kitasatospora sp. NPDC004240. The sequence continues at coordinate 87,751 of NZ_JBSGFD010000001.1, forward strand.
CGGCCACTGCAGGCACCGGACCGGCGTCGCCCGGGGCCTGCAGTGGCCACACCGGACCCGACCCCTCCTGCAGGGCCAGCTTGAAGCGCGAGGTCCGCGAGGGCGTGCCACCGCCAGCCTGGCTCGGAGCGAGCGTGTCAGACATGCGAAACCTCCTCGGTGGGGACGAACGACGGCCGGGGGGCGAGCTGGGCACGGCGACCGGTCGCGGCCACGGTGATCGGCTCGTGGGCGCTGCGGGCCGCCCGCATCAGCGACGTCATCGCGAAACGGCCGCGCACCTTCCCGCCGACCGTGAGCGCATCGGCGGTGTCCAGGTCGAACGGCAGCGCGGCGACGACCGGCACACCCAGCTGCGCACTGATCTCGGAGGCCTTGTAGGGCCCGTCCTCGATGAGCAGCAGTCCCAGGGCACCCGAACCCGTTCCGTGACGGTCCAGGTCCTCCCGCAGCGTCTTCACTACAGGCGCGGCTGCCGTCAGCGACGGCGCCGTCCCGCGAACCACCAGCAGCACCATGTCGGCCCGGCGCACCAGCACCGCAGGCGAGTTGACGGCACTCAGACGCGACGACGACTCGACCACGACGCGGCCCGCGTCGACGATCACATCGAAGGCGTCCTCCTCCATCACCCGCATGAGCCGGTGCAGCGCATCCCAGGTGCCGGTCAGGGACGAGGCCTGCGCGGGATCGGTCAGGCCGGGCAGGAGAAGCCGGTGCCCCGCCTCGTCGAACGACACCAGGTGCTGCTCGAACACGTCCGGGAGCGTGCCGGTGCGGTCCGCGGCCGCCAGACGGTGCAGACCGATGGACGCGGTGGTGCCGCGGCCCTGCAAGTAGCCGGTGCGGATGCTGCCGCCGGCCGGGTCGCACTCGGCGAGCAGCGTCCGCTTGGGCGCGGCCAGCGCGAGGGCAAGCGCCGAGCAGGTCACCCCGGAGCTCTTCGCTGACACGAGGGTGATGAACGCCATCAGTTCTTGGCCTTCAGCACGATCGCGACCCGCCCAGTCGAGGCCCAGGACGCCAGAGCGGGGCTGTCGACGGGGGAGACGGCCAGGTCCACGACGCGGGCACCGTTGGTGTCCGCGTCGCCGATCCGCACGACCACGGCCGCGATCGTCGCCGGCTGGGTCGCGGGCTTGTCGTCGTCCTGGCGCGGGGTCGCCACCACCGTCACCGCGTCACCCGACTGCAGGTTCCCGGCCGGGAGCTGACCCGCCTTCGCGAGAACACCGACCGTGTCCTTACCCTTCGTGATCGGCTGCCCCCCGCGCACCGACTTGTCCGTCACCAGCGTGCCGGCCGGCAGATCGGCTGCCGCGACCTTGCCCAGAATGTCGTGGCTGCGGGTCACAGGAACGGGGTGCAGCGCCGGGTCGGCGACGACCTCGGCCGCGACCAGGTCCGCCGAGGTGATCACCTTCCCCTCGGGAATGTCCTCCTTCACCGCAATGACGGACACCCGCTCGCCGGCCTGGTTCACCGCGTACGCCGCGCCCAGACCGCCTACCGCCGCCAGCGCCACACCGATCGCGACGAACGCGGGGCGCCGACTGCGCCGGGGCGCGCTCTCCGTGATCGGCAGGGCCGCCACCGGCCGCTGCTTGGTGTCCTCGGCCGCGCTGGTGCGCGACCGCGTACTGCTGCGTGCCATCAGGTCATTCCTTCAGGGAGTGGAACTGGCTTGCGACAGTGAGGGTCTGAGCCCGCTCACTGGGTGTTGAGGACCTGAGCCTCGGCGATCGCGGTCGAAGTCGTCGACGTGCGATCGGTCAGGATCTGGCCGCGCTGCCCGTCGGTGGACGTCCAGTCGACCGTCCAGGTGCTCGTCGCGGTGATCGTGTAGCTGCCCGACCTGGTGTAGGTGTGGCCGCATTCCGGCGCCTGCGTCCCATACGAAGGGTCGTACGCCTTGCCGGGGCCGGTGCAGGTGACGGACGAGCCGTCGCCGAACTTCCACACGATCTTGGAGACGTGGGCGGTCGCCTTGACCGAGATGCCGGGGGCCGACGCCTCAGCGCTCTTCGGGCCCCAGGTGGTGTCCGAGACGTTGTTCCACACCCAGACCGGCAGCCCCACCAGCGACTTGGCGCCCGGCTTCGGGGCGATCCCGATGTCCGCGCCCTTCAGCAGCATGCTGTCTACGGCGCGCTGCGCAAGGACCGCCGGCGCGACCATCCCCCCGTAGCCGGGCGGAGGCGTGCTGAGGACAGTCACCCCGTTGCGGTTGGTCCCCGGCGAGGTCGAGTACGGACAGGTCACCTGGTATGCCTTCCCGTAGACCGGCCTTGGGCCCTGCCAGACGGGATCGTCGGCCGGCGGCTGGGGGTCCATCAGCGTGTAGTAGCAGCTGTCGAACGAGTTGAACCAGCCCAGCCCATCGCGGTAGCAGGGAACTTCCTTGGAGCCAGCGAAGCACTTGGCGGCAGCTCCGCCTCCGCTGTTGCTGCCCCCACCGTTGTTGGTTCCTCCGTCCTTGCTGCCGCCACCGCCTGCGTCGACGACACAGTGAGGGGACAAGGGAGGACACTCCACCCCTCCCTCCGCCAGTGCCGGAGCGGCAGCGGCGCCGAGCATGACGGCCAAAGCCAGCAGCAGGGAAGCCATCACCCCGCGATGCGTCAGCACGTCTTATCCCGATTGATCGTCGACTCCATGACGACCCAGCGTCCGGCGTAGATGCGCAGGCTGGAGGTCTGGACATAGGGCTGGCTGGTACCGGTGAGCTTGGCCGGTGCCCCTGTCGTCTTGTCGACGGGCAGGAAGTTCGAGGCGTCGACGCAGTCCTCGACGGTTGCACGGTTCGGGGTGCCGGACAGGTCAATCGCCGTAACCTTGGGTGTGAGCTTCGGCTCGCCCTTGAGGATCAGATTGTTGTCCTGGTAGTAGACGGCGCTGGCCTTGATGTCCGCGAGCGCCTTGTCGCCGGCGTACTGCTCGAGGTCCACGTCCTTGAGGGACCCCGAGGCGAACGCCTTCACCTCCGCTGCCCACATCCCCCGATAGGCCGCGAGCACCGCAGCCTCGGGCGAGGCTGTCTGGTTCCCAGAGGGCGAGGCCGAGACGGATGATGAAGGGGAGGAGGAGGATGATGAAGGGGAGGAGGGCGTGGCAGCCTTGGCACCGCCCCCGGACTGGCAGCCCGCCAGCAGAGAGACTGCGGTGGCCGTTGCCATGAGGGCCGGGCCGACGTCCCGTATTCGCATCTTCCTGGTGAATGTCACTGGGATACCCCTGGTTGAGTCACGGTCAGTCGATGGATGGTGTGGACACCGCCTCAGCGTCGAGGTGGAGGCCGGCCCGGATCGAAACGAGACAGTTGGATGGGGTTTGGCAGGCTACGTAGCGGCCCTGCCGGGCGTCACCTGATTTTCTGCAGGCGAGACAGCCGAAGCAGCCGCCAGGAAGCGCGGGCACCTGTGCACCGCAGCGCATCAACGGGCGATGCGCGCATGGCTGATCACATACGCCAAATCGCCTACCAATCCCCAACGTGAGCACCCCCCTTGCACACGCGGCGCCGTCCCAAGGGCGGACACCAGCGCCACAGTTCCGGCCAGTTGGCCGAAGCGTGACCTTTCGATCATCCACAGTAGTCGCGCCTACTGTCAACTAAAGTGATCGGTGAAATGCACGTGGCCGATCCGTCAGGGACGACGTTGGTACAAAATTCATCACGGTGGTTCCCCGGGCAGCGGCCGCGTCGTGCGGGGCACCGACGATGGCTTCTCTGAGCCTTGCCGCGAAGCTCACCTACCTCTTGCGCCGGCGGCGCGGCCCCGACGGTGAGCTTCCCTCGAACCACCTCCTGTCCCGCGAGTTCCGGGCGCTGCCCGGCTTCAAGCGAGGCGGATCGGTCGGGCAGCTGTCCAACCTACGATCAGGTACTGACGACAACCCGACGGTCGCCACCGTTCAAGCGCTCGCCACGATCCTCGACACCCCAAGCCCCTTCCTCCTCCACGGATGGGACGACATCGACGTGCTGTCCCTCGTGGAGCAGGACCCCGGGGTCCGGGAGGTGGTCAGACATCTCGAAGGGCTGCCACCATCAGAGATGGTCGCGGTCCTGGACTACGTCCGGAAGCGTCGTGTCATGTCCGGCCTCGCACCGAAGGTTGCCCCCGTCCGCATCGCCGAGGAAGTCGACTCCGGTGACACCGGCCGCCACCGGCGACGCCGCACGGCATCGAGTTCACGACGGCCTTCGCCGCCCACGCACCCATCCGCATCTACCTGCTCGTGTACCTCGGCTACGTCTTCGTGACCAGCTGCGAGCTGGCCTTCATGTGCGGCAAGAGCGCGACCCTCAACTGGCCGGACCGCCCATGGTCCTCGATCGGCTACGGATCCTCCGCTGCGGCGGCCATCGCCGGCATCGGCTACGCGATCTCCAAAGGCGGATACCTCATCGCCTACACCGCCGCTGCGCCGTGGTCTCTCGGCCCCGAACATGGCCATCCCCTCCTCGCCGAGACGGCCTCTCCGCCCCTGACCGGGATCATGCCAAAACGCCGCGGTGCTCTCCGGCGAAACCGGCCGGAGAGCACCGCGAGGGGGAGCTCAGATGGTGAGCTTGGACGGGACGAGTCTGCCGAACGGGCCGGGCGCGCCAGCGGGAGCAGCGTGGGCCACGCAGCAGCAGACGACCGCGCCGTTGTTGAAGGTCGCCCGCAGCCCGAACGGGAGGGCCCCGGTGGTGCTGCTCAGCGGCTTGACGAAGCGCCGTCGCTCTTCGTGCTGCTGCGTCAGCGCCCGGACCAGGTGGCGCTCGACGGCGGTCAGTCTCGTCGGTCCTCGCCCGGGAAGCGCCGGTGCGCGCTGAGGCGGGGCGGGGTTCCGGGCGGGCTTCGGCGCTCATCCGGAGGGTTATGTGGACGGGCGGCTGCTGCCGCGCGCAGGGTAGGGCGGGGGCCGGATCGCACCGGCCCCCGCCGCGAGCGCAGTCAGGCGCGCTGGCGGTCCATGCGGCGGCTCGTCAGGCCGCGCCTTCGCAGCGGGTCGTGCCGCTGCTCCTCCACGGGGACCACCGTGGTGATGGGGTCGGTGCCCTCGGCGAGCTGATCGAGGCGGACCCAGTAGGGCATCACCCAGCGGGTCGTCTGGCCGCTGCGGCCCTTGCCGATCCGGAAGCGGCGGAAATGCCCGCAGCGCTGGTGGGGGGCCTGCTCAATGCCTGAGGGGATGCCGTTCCCGTCCTGGACCCGCCCGGCGGCGCGCCGGGCGGCGTGCAGTTGGGGGCCGATGCGCCAGCCGACCTCGACGAAGAACGGGTCGCGGTTCCTGCCGACCCGGCGGCGCTGTTTGCGGGTGGGGGCGATGACCGGCGGTTCGGCCAGCTCGCGGTTGTCGCAGCACAGGTAGATCAGGATCGACAGGGCGGGGCGCAGCATGTCCTCGAACAGCGCCATGACGGCGCGCGGGCTCTGCTGCCGGGCCCACACCGCCTCGGCGCGGGAGGCGGCGAACGAGACGGCCTCGCTGACGGTGAAGCGGTCCCGGCCGGTGGGGATGTTCATGCGGACGTAGGTCTGGTCGGAGACCTCCCAGGTCTCCGGGTCGAGGAGGTCGATGACGAACAGCAGGCCCAGGCCCTCGGTGTCCTCGTCGGTGTAGGTCACCTGCTCGGGCTCCTGGTTGAAGCCGAAGACGTAGAAGCCGCGCACCAGCCCCTCGACGCTCCCGTACCGCACGGGCCACGGCTCCGGCAGGACCACCAGAGGGTTGATGTGGGGCAGCTGGTCGAAGAGGTTGCCCGGAAGCTCCTCCGATGTGGAGCGGTAGAGCTCGGCGGCCAGGTGCTGGTTCAGGTCGTAGGTGACGCGTCCGCGCCGCGCCCACAGTCGGTAGATGCCGATGTGGCTGGCGACGTCGATCACATCGGCCTGCTGGAGGGGCGTCAAATCACGCGGGGGCGTGTACTGCAAGGTGATCGGCCGCCCGGCGGACATCTGGTCGAGCTTGGGCAGCACCCAGTGGTGGTTGCTCCGCAACTGGTTCTCGCGCTGGTCCAGCTGAGCGACGAAGACCTCGCTGATGTCGCGGCTCCTGAGCGCGCGGGCATGCCGTCCGTTCATCGAATTCCCCCATGAGGTAGCCGCCGACTGCCGACAGGGCCGGTGGGCGGCCTGGTGGGCGGAACTCCGCCCACCAGGCGCGGCAGTGGGTGTGTGGCGGTGCGGGGCCATAGCCCGGCCGCAACCAAAAACTAACTCATAGAGTTAGACAATTTCAAGTGGCTGCGGCGATGGGCACGAGGAAGAACTCCGGGCGTCCGGTGCCGCGATCCGCAGGGGCGGTCCGGCAGCGCCGCGAACAGGGCCAGCGCCACGGCGCTCAGCGGGGTGCCCCGCGCGATCGGCGGTGCCAGCGCCGATCAGATCGCGGCGAAGGTCTCCGGCGACGACGGATTCCCGGAGGGGCCGCCCCTGGCCTCGTCCACGCAGTTGGCGAGCTCTGCATCTGTGGCCCGGTCGTTCAGGCCGCGGCCGCGAGCAAGGGCCGCGGCGGTGGTGGCCAGAGCCGCGCGGTTGTGCCAGCGGCACAGCAGCCCCGACGTTCCCGGCCGGTGCAGGTGGCGGGCGGTTCCGATCGACCCCTTCACCATCATCCTTCTCTCTGGTGATCGCTGCGGCCGTGTCGCAGCCGGTCGGCGCCGGATCGCGGTCGCGGTCGGGTGCGGTCAACGATCGCCGCCCGTTGGTGCGGCGGATGGGAGACCGCCGGCTGTTCATCCTCCGTCGGCGGGTCGGCGTGCGGGCAGCGCCGGGTGCGGGCCGGCGGTGACGGACGGTCGGCCGACGCTGGGGGTGTTCTCCAGCCACAGCGAGCCGAGCGCGGCAAGCGCGGTAGCCGCTGCAGCGTCCTCCCGGCCGTGCAAGAAGTCGCCGGGCAGGGCCGGGGCGACCGGCAGCGCCCTCTGCCCGGTGGCCCGGGCGAAAGAGTGGGCGAAGCCCCTGCGCCAGTGGCGCACAGCGGCAGGCCTCTCCTTCGGGCCCATCAGGTACTCGGCCTCGTCGCGGGAGGCGAGCTGGCTGGAGTAGACCCGGGCCCAGCGTGCTGACAGGGCGTCGACCAGGTCCAGGGCGTCGGGCAGCAAGGCGGCGAAGCGGGCAAGCTGCTGGATATCGCCACGCAGCTCCAAGTCGGTGCGCCCGTACCCGGCGCGCATTTCCACCTGCTCGGTGGTCTCGCTGGTCGCGCGCAGCCGGCCGTCCACCAGCTCGTGGCCGGTGTCGACGGTGTGCTCGGTCCACTGCGGCCGCCTCACTGGGGTGAGTTCGAAGTAGACGCCGAGCTGGATGGCGAGTTCGCGTCGCTCCGGGCCGCGGCGGGACGTGTCCAGGAACTCGAAGTCGACGGTTCCGTCGCCAAGCGGGCCGGTGCGGATGAGGCCGACCTGCCGGACCTGGCGGGGTCGCACGTCCCGGAACGGGGCGGTAGGGGTGGGGTTGGCGCCGGTCTGGTCGTGCGGGACCAGCTCGGCGTCGAAGACCTCCAGCTCGTCGGCGATCACCGGTTCCTCCAGATCTGGGGGGCTGCCAGGTATAGCCGCTTGATGGCGGCCTCCTGCTTCACGGGGACGTCGGGCATGGCTGATCCAGCTCTTCAGGTGTGGTGGCGGACAGGGGCGGTGGCCGGAGGCCCGGTGCACCGCCCCCGCTGGCTCAGGCTGCGATCGTCGTCGTGACGACCTCGTGGACGGTGCGCGCGGCGAACACGCGCACCGGCACCGCACCGGCGGGCCAGGTGGCCACGTGCCGATCCTGGGCCGCCATCGCGGCGAGCATGGCCACCAGAAGCTCGGCTGTTGCTGCCCGCTCCGGCTCCGACGAGCCAGGGCGCCCGTGGGCGATGGCGTGCGTCAGCTGCGCTCGCAAGCCCTCCAGGAAGCGGTTACGCACGGCCACGAAGCGCTTGTCGCCCTCAGCGGCCTTGGCATCGACGGCGAGCAGAACGGGCCGGTGGTCGGCGTACAGGCAGAAGAACGCCTCAACGAGGTCGGTGGCCGGGGACAGGTCCAAGCCGCCCCAGGCTGGAGCGGTCCCGGTGAGCGCGGGGTGCGCGGCGGCGGTCTCGGCAACCTCCTCGGCCAGGACGTGCAGTGCGTCCTCGACGCCGCTGAAGTACTGGTAGAAGCTCGCCGGAGACGTCTTCGCCGACCGGGCAACGTTGATGACGCTCAGGTCTCGGAAGCCGGAGGCATCGAGCTGGGCGGCGAAACTGTCGAGGAGGGCGCGCCGGGTGCGCTGGCCGCACTTGCCGACAGCGCGCCCGTCTGCGGCCATAAGGGTGTTCGTCATCATCTCTCCGAAGTCACAAGGCAGTCCACGTGTGAGCTGCGCATCCGATGGGGAAGGTGTGGCGGATCAACGCCTTCAACCTACATGAACACATAGAAGTAAGCAATATTGATTGCTGGTTGCCCGCACACTCAGAAGGGCCACAGGGGCGGCCGGGTGCGGGTCGGGTACAGCAGGGGGTGCTGCTGCTGCTCCGCGATCGCCCGTTCGGCTCGCTCCCGGGCGGTCTTCGCGAGCTGCTTCGGATCGCCCAGCGAGTTGCCGCAGGACACCACCACCGCCCGCCCCAGGCGCCACAGCTGCGCATTGACCGCGCAGCAGGCCGAGTTGAGGGGATCCAGGTCGTTCAGCCACCAGCGGTAGTCGGCCGGGCTGCGCCCGTGCAGGCGCAGGGTCGCGGCGGCGGCCCGGGCCATCGTGCCCGTCCCCGCGCACGGTTCGAGGAATTGCGCCCCGAGCTCCAGGTCATCCGGCAGTGCGACCTCGGCGGTGGTGTCGGCGGCTCCGGCCGGGGTGAAGAACTCCCCGGTCTTCTGCCGCTCGCCGTAGCCGCGCATCTGCTGGACGAGCCGACCGAGCAGGTCATCGGACTCGCAGCGGGCCACGTCGCTGCAGAACTCCAGCATGCCGGCGCGCACCAGGACGCGGGTGTAGTCGCCCAGGCCGCGCAGGTCCTCGCCACTGGGTTGGGCGAGCCACGCGTGCAGCGGTGTGGCGGCGTCCGCCAGGGCGGGGTTGTAGGCCCACAGCGAGTTCCAGACGGCGCGCAGGGCATCGACCAGTTCCTCGTCGTTCAGGGGGATCGGCAACTGGCCGTAGTCCGGGCCCCCGGCCCGGCTCGGCGCGGCCAGTGCGAGGCCGGCCAGCGCGCCCAGGGCGATGGGTAGATCGCCGGCGCCGCCGCGGTTCTCCAGCCACCAGGCGCGAGCCGTTGCGGCGATGTCGCGGGCGTGGTCGCGGCCGTCTTCGGGCGCGAGGGTGCGGCGCATGCTGGCGGGAGGGATGCCGTACAGGGTCACAGAAGGCTCCGAGGCAGGAGTGGAGAGCACATGGCAGCGGCCCGACGGACACGTCGAACGCGCCATGAAAATACAGTTACACATAGAGTTGTGCAATGTTCTTTGGGTGGGGAAGGGCCGCGAGGGCGATCGTCGTCCTGGAACGCTCAGCCCGTGAACGGCCCACCGGCAGGAGGTACCGAAAGTTGCCCGGGTGCCGAACCTTGCGGGCTCCGAGGTGGTCCAGCGCCTCGTTCACCCACTGCCGGGCGTCTTGTCCGGGCGAACGCGGCGGTGCACCGAGGCGCAGGAGGCGACGGGCGACTCCCTCTGCCCCCCGGCTCCCCGCCGGTCAGCTTGGCCCGGGACCTCGCGGTAGCGCGCAGGTTTGCAGATTCCCGGTGGCGGTAGGGCAGGAACCCGCACGCCCCGCCACCGCTGTGGCGGCCTGGCATGCAGGTTCCTCAAAGTGGCTGACGGTCGCTCGGGGCTGGTACAGGGCTCGCCAGTGGTGCTGCCTGAGGTGGTAAGCGTCGCGGTCGTGCGTGGTCAAGGTGGTGACTGCGAGGAGCGTGGCGAGACCAGGGGCGGTCAGCCGGATCAATGGGAAGGGTCCCCTTCCTGCTGTCGCTTGCGCCTTTCCTTCGCCCACCGGGTTCTGCCCTGTGGGCTTTGCCCGCAAGCGCAGCCGCAGGATCGCCGTCCTGGCCAGGGCGAGAATCGCGCAGGTCACGTGCCAGTGCCAGGAGGTCCAGCGACGGACCTGGTACTGGCCGAGCCCGGTGATCTGATTGGTGATTTCTCGTCGATCTTCCAGCAGGACTCCGGCCCTCACGGCCGCCTCGGTGACGGGGCCGGTCGCATGGGCGTGGACGGGGAGGTACGCGTACTCGTCGTCGGTGCGGCCCTCAGTCTCGGGTGGAGTGGACCAGCAGCTTGGAGGCGTCCATAGGTTCCCCGGTCGGCCACCATCCGCGTTCTTTTGTATCTGGCCCTCAGGTGTCCGCACTACGAAAACTCACGCACGCAACATCACAAGGATGAATTTCTGTAGCTCTTCACTTGCTTCGCATTGGCGCTTCGAACGGCTTCCGGCATCCTGATCCGAAATCTCTCCCAAGAGGCAGCAGAACGTGAACCCTGATTCATTCTCGGCAGACTTCCTGAACAACATTGTTACCATCTGCGTCGTCGTTCTCTTTGCGAAGTTCGCGACTCACCGTTCCCGTGACTACGCATCGGGTGGAACCCGGTGGCACAGTTCCCCCGTGTTGTGGCACGTCGCCTGCATTGTCTGCGCATCGACCAGCCTCGTCTGTGCGCTGGTCGCGATCGACCAAAGGAGTGGATCGGGCGGGGTTCGGTACACGGCAGCGGGGTTCCTGGCCGTTGGGTGCGCGATCATGATCTCGGATAGTTTCATCCAAGATCGAAAGCGCAGGCAGGTGGCCAGCTGCCTGCAAGGCGAAGAAAAGTCAGGTGAAGTCGAAAGTAACCGCCGATAGGGAGAGCCTGACCACTGATTCTTGTGAGCTACTGTTCGGTTTTCCGCTGCCATTAAGGACTACGTCATGGAACGCAGGATGGGTGTGCGGAGTCAGCAGACCGCCGAGCACGTTCTCGCCTTACAGTTGTTCCCTGAGCAGGAGAGACACGGTGGCCAATCCGCACAATCACGGGGAACGTTCAACGTGAACGAGTCGTCTACCTCTTCCACGCCCTTGCGGACTCATTTCTGGCGGGCCGCCGCTCGATCGCTGTCTGGCGTCAGGTCCGGGCCGTGAGGGCGCAGGGCGGGTATGCGGGGCTTGGCCAGCAAGGCACGCCTCCTCGGGGCGATGTTGGCGTGCGGGGTGCTGGTTCCGGTCGTGAGGGTGGCGGGGGTCTGGCCAGTCCCTCGGTTCCGCCAGTGGTGACACTGCCCAAGGGCGGCGGTGCGGTGCGCAGCATCGGCGAGAAGTTCGCCGCCAACCCGGTCAACGGCACCGGGTCGATGTCGCTGCCGATCGCCACCAGCCCGGGCAGGGCCGGCTTCGGCCCGCAGCTCGCACTGTCCTACGACTCCGGCGCCGGTAACGGCCCCTTCGGGCTGGGCTGGACGCTCTCGCTCCCGGCGATCACCCGCCGCACCGACAAGGGCGTGCCCCGTTACCGAGATGGGGCCGGCGGCGACGGCGGTGGTGCCGACGTCTTCATCTTCTCCGGCGGTGAGGACCTCGTGCCCGAGCTCGTCGAATCGCCACCGGGCACGTGGGCCCCGCTGTCACTGCCGAACCGCACGGTCGCCGGTACCAGCTACCGCGTCCAGCGCTACCGACCGCGCATCGAGGGCGCCTTCGCCCGCATCGAGCGCTGGTCGAATACGTCCGACGCCACCGACGTCTTCTGGCGCGCGATCTCGGCCGACAATGTCGTGAGCTGGTATGGCCGGACGGCGGAGAGTCGTATCGCCGACCCGGCCGACCCGACACGCATCTTCAGCTGGTTGATCTGCGAGAGCCACGACGACAAGGGCAACGCCCTCGTCTTTCGGTACAAGGCCGAAGACTCGGCGCGGATCTTCGAGGACGCGACGGGCAGCGACCGACCCCTGGCGCACGAGCGCAACCGCACCGATCTGGCACGTTCGGCGCAGCGCTACATCAAGTCGATCCGCTACGGCAACCGGGCGTCGTACTTCCCTGTGCTTGCCGACAACGCGCCGTGGCCGGAGCCCGCCGACGCCGGAACCCCCGACGCCAGCGACGCGTGGCTCTTCGAGGTGGTGTTCGACTACGGCGAGCACGACGCCGCCGCCCCGACTCCGACCGACACCGGCGTCTGGCCGGCGCGCCCGGATCCGTTCTCCAACTCGCGGGCTGGCTTCGACATCCGCACCTATCGGATCTGCCGGCGGATCCTCATGTTCCACCACTTCCCCGACGAGCCCGACGTCGGCCGAGCCTGCCTCGTGCGCTCGACCGACCTCACCCACTCGGACCGGGTGGACCCGACCGACGTCGCCAACGCTGTCTACACCTTCCTCCTCGCAGCCGCGCAGACGGGGTATCGCCGGGACAACAGCGGGTACCGCAGCGCCTCGATGCCCCCCGTCGAGTTCACCTACAGCACCGCGGTCGTCGGCAGTGCCGTGACCGACCTCGACCCCGCCAGCCTCGACAATGCGCCCATCGGCCTCGACGGCGCGACGACGCTGTGGGCCGACCTCCACGGAGAGGGCCTGGCCGGCCTGCTCACCCAGCACGCCGACGCCTCGTTCTACAAGCGCAACCTCAGCCCGCTGTCGACGGCGCCGACCCGCGCCCGCCTCGGCCCGATGGAGACCGTCGCCGTCCAGCCTCACGCCGATCTGCGCCGCAGCTCGACCCAAATCGTCGACCTCGCCGGTGACGGCCTCCCCGACATCGTGGTGTTGAGCGGGCCGGCGCACGGCTTCTACGAGCACGACGAGGCCGAGGGCTGGCAGAACTTCCGTACGTTCCCGACGTCGCCGAGCGGTGACCTCGACGATCCCGACCTGCGGCTCGTCGATCTCACCGGTGACGGCCTCGTCGATCTGCTCGCCCGCAGCGGCGACGGATTCGTCTGGCACGAGGGCCTCGGCGAAGCTGGCTTCGCCGCAGGGCGCCGGCTAACGCCTCCCCTCGACGAGGAGCGCTGGCCACGGCCGGTCTTCACCGACGCCTCGGGCGCGATCCACCTCGCCGACATGTCCGGCGACGGCCTGGCCGACATCGTGCGCATCCGCAACGGCGACGTCGCCTACTGGCCGAACCTCGGCTACGGCCGCTTCGGAGCCAAGGTCACGATGGACGGCGGGCCGTGGTTCGACCATCCCGACCAGTTCGACGTCACCCGCATCCGCGTGGCCGACATCGACGCCAGCGGCACCGGCGATCTGATCTACGTCCACGACGAGGGCGTGCGGCTCTACTTCAACCAGTTGGGCAACGCCTGGAGCCAACCCCACGAGCTCACCGGCTTCCCGCGGGCCGACGACCTCACCACCATCGTCCCCGTCGACCTGCTGGGCAACGGCACCGCCTGTCTGGTGTGGTCGTCGCCGCTGCCGGCGGCCGCCGGGCGCCCGATGCGCTACATCGAGCTGATGGCCGGTGGCAAGCCGCACCTGCTGACGGGCATCGACAACAATCTCGGCCTCCAGACCCGGATCGAGTACGCCCCGTCGACTGCGTTCTACCTCCGCGACAAGGCGGCGGGCACCCCGTGGCTGTCCCGCCTGCCCTTCCCCGTGCACGTGGTGGAGCGGGTCACGACTTTCGACCAGGTGAGCCGGAACCAGTTCGTCTCCCGGTACGCCTACCACCACGGCGCCTACGACGGCGTCGAGCGCGAGTTCCGCGGCTTCGGCATGGTCGAGCAATTCGACACCGAGCAGTTCGCCGCCTTCGGCGACGCCCTTCCCGAGAACCTCGCCGCGGCCTCGCACGTTCCCCCAGTGCACATCAAGACGTGGTTCCACACCGGCCTGTACGTCGGCCGCGACCGGGTCAGCAACCACTTCGCGGGGATCGGCGGCGGCCGGGGCGGGTACTTCCGCGAACCCGGCCTCACCGACGGCGAGGCCGACGCGCTCCTCCTTGCCGACACCGTGCTGCCTGCCGGCCTGTCGCTCGACGAGGAACGCGAGGCGTGCCGGGCGCTCAGGGGGTCGATGCTGCGCCAGGAGGTCTACGCCGACGATGCCGGACAGGGCGCCGGCACGGAGCAGGCCCGGCGGGCGGCCACACCCTACACGGTCACTGAGCAGAACTTCTCGATCAGCCGACTCCAGCCCAAGGGCGCCAACGCCCACGCCGTGTTCCTCACCCATGAGCTGGAGACGATCAGCTACCACTACGAGCGCGACCCCGCCGACCCGCGCATCCAGCACCGTCTCACGCTTGAGACAGACCAGTTCGGCAACGTCCGCAAGCAGGCCGCCGCCGCCTACGGCCGGCGGACCCAGACCCGCGACGTCGACGACGCCGGGAACGTGCAGCTCGTCGCCAATCCCGGCCTGGACAGCCTCGATCCGGCCGACCAGGCCAAGCAGACCACGACGCTGATCACCTACTCGGAGAACCGCTTCACCAACGGCGTCGACGGCGACGACACCCACCGCACGCCGCTGATCTGCGAGGCCGTCACCTTCGCCCTCACCGGCTACGCAGCCAGCGGTCCCGCGGGCCGGTTCCGGCCCGCCGATCTGGTCGAGGCCGATCCCGCAGGCGGCCTGCACCACCGCTTCGACGCGCCCGAGGTGGCGTTCGAGGCCACCGCCACCGGCGACCGGCGGCGCCGACCGATCGAGCGGACGCGCACCGTCTACCGCGCCGACGCCCTCGACGCACTGCTGCCCCTCGGCACGCTGGAGTCACGGGCGATCCCCGGCGAGTCCTACCGCCTGGTGTTCACCCCCGGCCTCCTGGCCGACGTCTTCCGACGCCCGCGCCCTGGCGGCCCTACCGAGGATCTGTTGCCCGATCCGGCGGCCGTGCTCGGCGGTCAGGGGGGCGACCAGGGCGGCTACCGGTCGAGCCAAGCGCTCAAGGCGGCCGGCGTGTTCCCGGGCTCCGACCCCGACGACCACTGGTGGTCGCCGTCGGGCCAGACCTTCTTCTCCCCCAACCCCACCGACACCGCCGCCACTGAGCTGGCAGCCGCCCGCCAGCACTTCTTCCTCATCCGCCGCTACCGCGACCCGTTCGGCAGCGACACCGTGGTCACCTTCGACGCCGCCGATCTGCTGATGGTCGAGGCCGAGCAGGCCCTCGGCAACAAGGTGACGGTGGAGGCGAACGACTATCGCGTTCTCCAGCCCCGCCTGGTCCGCGACGTCAATCGCAATCGCACCGCCGTCGCCTTCGACGCCCTCGGTCTCGTGGTCGGCTCGGCTGTGATGGGCAAGGACGCGCCCGCCCCTGCAGAGGGCGACCGGCTGACGGGCTTCGTCGCCGACGTCGACCAGCCGACGCTCGACGCCTTCTTCGACGCCGCAGACCCCCGGCCGCTGGCGCCCGGGCTCCTCCACGACGCCACGACACGGACCCTCTACGACTACGACCGGTTCCGCCGGACCCGTGCCGCCCATCCCGACGACCCCCAGCGCTGGCAGCCGGCCACCATGGCCACCATCGCCCGCGAGACACACGTCAACGCTCCTTTGCCGCCAGGGGGCGCCCGGTTCCAGGTCGGATTCGTCTACTCCGACGGCTTCAGCCGCGAGATCCAGCGCAAGGCGCAGGCCGAGCCCGGGCCGCTCACGGAGGGCGGCCCGAGCGTGTCGCCGCGCTGGGTCGGCAACGGCTGGACGATCCTCAACAACAAGGGTCGGCCGGTCCGCGAGTACGACCCCTTCTTCTCGGCTACCCACCAGTTTGAGTTCGCCGTCGTCCGAGGCGTCAGCGCCGTCCAGTTCTACGACCCCGCCGGGCGAGCGATCGCCACCGTATTGGCCGACCACAACTTCCAAAAGATGGTGGTCGGCCCGTGGGAGCAGACGACCTACGACGCCAACGACTGCTGTGCGGCGCGCAACGACCAGACCGGCGATCCGCGCACCGATCCCGACATCGCCGGCTACGTCGCGGCGTACTTCGCCGAGCAGCCGCCCGGCTGGCAGACCTGGCACGCCCAGCGCATCGCGGGGGCGCTCGGCATCGACGAGCAGCACGCCGCCGAGCGAGCCGCGGCCCACGCCGACACCTCCACCACCGTCCACCTCGACGTGCTCGGACGGCCCTTCCTCACCGTCGCCCGCAACCGTGTCGTCGACCCCGGCCACCCGCGCGACGGCTCGGAGGACACGATCACCAGCCGTGTCGACAACGACATCGAAGACAACCTGCGCGCCGTCCGTGACGGGGTTGAGCAGGCCGGCGACCCGCTCGGGCGCATCGTCGCCCGCCACGACTACGACATGACCGGCAACCGCCTGCACCAGGTGAGCATGGACGCCGGCGAGCGCTGGACGCTGAGCGATGTACTTGGTCAGACGATCCGGGCATGGGACAGTCGGGGTCACGACTTCACGTTCCGCCACGATGCGCTGCGCCGGGTGACCGAGCAGACAGTGGCCGGGACGACGGCCGCGTCCGACCCCCGCACCCTCGGCGGTCCGAAACTGGTCGACAAGCTCGAGTATGGCGAGAGCGTCCCCAACGCCGAAGCGCTCAACCTGCGAATGGCTATCTGGCGCCACCACGACTCGGCCGGCATCGTCACGTACGCCCGACTCGACGACCAGGGCAACCCGACGGCGGCCTACGACTTCAAGGGCAATTTGCTCGCCAGTCGGCGCCAGCTCGTCAGCGACCCGCGCGCCCTGCCCGACTGGTCGCAGGCCCCCGCGCTCGACGACGAGTTCTTCGAGAGCACTGCCCGTTACGACGCGCTCAACCGGCCGGTGCAGTCGGTCGAGCCCCACAGCAGCCTGACCCGCCCCGACCACCCAAACGCGATCAACGTGATCCAGCTCGGCTTCAACGAGGCCAACCTCCTGGAGCGGATCGACGTCTGGCTGGAGCGCCCGAGCGAACCGGCTGCGCTGCTGGATGCGGTGGCCGAGCCGCCGTCGCCTGTCGGCATCACCAACATCGACTACGACGCCAAGGCGCAACGCCAGCGGATCGAGTATCGCAATGGGGCCACCACCACGTTCGGGTATGACCCCTGGACCTCACGCCTGGTCGACGTCGTCACCCGGCGGGCCCCCGCTGACTTCCCCGCCGACGACCCCGCCATGCCCGACCCCGACTGGCCGGGGCGCTTCGTGCAGAACCTGCACTACGTCTTCGACCCTGTCGGCAACGTCACGCACGTCCACGACGACGCCCAGCAGACCGTGTTCTTCGCCAACCAGCGCGTCGAGCCGAGCGCCGAGTATGTGTACGACGCGCTCTACCGCCTCGTCGAGGCCACCGGCCGCGAGCATCTCGGCCAGGCTGGCGCGCCGATCGTGCACTCCTTCGACGACGCCGGGCGCACGCGGTTGCCGGCCCCGGGCGACGGCAACGCGATGGGCACCTACGTCGAGCGCTACGTGCTCGACGCCGTCGGTAACCTCCTGCAGATGCGCCACCGCCGCAGCGCGGCGGCCGATCCGGGCTGGTCGCGCACCTACGACTACCTCGAAGCCAGCCTTATCGAAGATGGCACGAACGGCACCACGGCCAAGACGTCCAACCGTCTGACCCGTACGACGATCGGTGGGAGCGCGCCGGCGCCAGCCGTCGAGGCGTACACGTACGACTCCCACGGGAGTACCACGCGGATGCCTCACCTCGGCGGCGGACAACCCGGCCCGAACATGACGTGGGACTACCGCGACCAGCTCACGACGGTCGATCTCGACGGCGGCGGCCGCGTCGCCTACGTCTACGACGGTGCCGGCCAGCGGGTCCGCAAGGTGCGCGAGCGCAACGGCGGCGCCCTCGTCGAAGAGCGGATCTACCTCGGCGGGTTCGAGATCTACCGCGAACGCCCGGGCGCGGCGGCAGCAGCCGACGCCACGCTGGAGCGCGAGACGCTGCACGTGATGGAGGGCCGCCACCGGCTGGCGGTCGTGGAGACGCGCACGCACAACCCGGCTGGCGGCGACACGGCACCCCGGCTCGCCATCCGCTACCAGCACGGCAATCACCTCGGCTCGGTGTCACTGGAGCTGGACGACTCCGCGGCCGTCGTCTCGTACGAGGAATATTCCCCTTACGGCAGCACCACGTACAGCGCGGTGCGGAGCCAGACCGAGACCCCCAAGCGCTACCGCTACACCGCGGTCGAGCGCGACGAGGAGACCGGGTTCGGGTACCACGGCGCCCGGTACTACGTGCCGTGGCTGGGGCGCTGGACCCGCTGCGACCCAATCGGCATCCAGGGCGGGCTGAGCCTCTACGTCTACGCCGGCGGAGCGCCCACGCGCCTCGTCGACCCCGACGGCTACGAACCCAAGCTGCATCCCAACTTCGACAACGGCTGGACCTACAAGTCGATGCCGGGCCTGACCTTCTACCAGTCCGACGAGGGCTACGTCTTCACCGACGACGGCCAGAACCTGCAGGCCCTCGACAACACCCACTTCGCGATCATCGCCACCAGCGGCGTTCCGGTGATGTCGCATCAGGACCAGGGCGCCTACGAGATCCCCGCCTTGCTGGTCGCCGACAACCCCGGCGAGGATTCCTCGGCCGGTCCCCGGTGGCACGCCAATGGGCCCCGCCAGTTCTACCGCAACCCGGTGGCGATGCAACGGGCGATGCGCGGCTACCTGCAGACCGGGCGGCTCGACTACACGAACGACGCCGACATCTGGGAGGCCGGCCATGGCTGTGCGGCTTGCCACGTCGAGCACCTCACCAACGGCGCACCCACCAACAGCCAGCTCGACCTCGACCGCTACAACCGGGTGGCGCTCCTGACCAAGGTGGCACGCGACGTCGTCTCATTCGGCACCGGGGGCTACGACCCGCTGGACCCGTTCACCCTGCTGCGGATGGGCCTCAAGGCCCCCTCGCCCCAGGGCCGCCAGCAGCCCAAGGGCGAAGAGCCCACACCCGGCAAGCCAGGAGCCAACGAGCCGACGCCGATGGCGCCGACGTTCGGCACCCGCAAGGCCGACCCCACGCTGACGGACGCGGCAGCGAACGTGACGCCCAAGGCCGGCCGCTTCGACATCGCCGTGCACGCAGACCAGCAGAGCTTCTGGGTCCG
Source organism: Kitasatospora sp. NPDC004240 (assembly GCF_053603215.1). NCBI lineage: Bacteria > Bacillati > Actinomycetota > Actinomycetes > Kitasatosporales > Streptomycetaceae > Kitasatospora > Kitasatospora sp. NPDC004240. The sequence goes on from NZ_JBSGFD010000001.1 coordinate 106,763, forward strand.
CACCGGACCCGGCAAGAAAGACTGGGCCAAGGTCCCGGCCGAGCGGGTCGCGGACTTCATGAAGTCCAAAGGCTACACCGGTGGGCCCGTCCGGCTCATCGCCTGCGAGTCCGGTGCCCTGCCCAACGGGCCGGCACAGAAGCTGGCCAACGAACTCGGCACGGGCGTGCTGGCACCGACGGGCAAAGTGTGGATCCATCCCGACGGCCGGTTGACCATCGGTACCACTCCCTCTGCCAAGACCGGGCAATGGGTCTGGTTCGCCCCGCAGAAGCGCTAGTAGAGGACGACGACATGGGCACGAAAAAGGAACTCACGCTGGTCGGCTTCCCCGCCGAGCAGACACGCAACGACGAATGGAGCATCGAGCGCCTCCTGGAACGGTCCTCGTCGCCCCCGCGCCCCGACGAGGCCCGGATCGTCGGCTACCTGCGCAACGCCCAGGCCTACATCGTCTCGCCGGGCGTGACCGTCGACCTGCTTGACGGTGACGGGCCGATCGGCACCGGGACGATCCTCACCGACGGTGAGTTCGCGTGGCCCGACGACCTCGCCCACTACCTCGAGACATACCACATCGAGCTGCCGCAGCTCTTTGTCGATGCCATCGTCGCCGCCAAGTTCGAACCGCCGACCCTCACCATCCACCAGCTGCGCGGTATCACGCTGCCAGACATGGCCTGAGTTTGCGTCCCCGCCACGCTCCAAGGAGTTCGCCATGCCTATCGAGGTCACCACCGGTGCCGCTCCCGACGCACCAGCCCTCAACGCCGCGCTGCGCAAGCTGCGAGTGCCCGCCGGCCCCGAGGCGATCCGCACGTTCCAGGAGCGGGCCGGGCTGGCGGCCACTGGCCATGTCGACGACGCGACGGCGACGGCGATGAACCAGGAGCTGGCCCACCGCTTCTTCGCCGACAGCAAGACCCGCCTGGCCAAGGTGCAACAGCTGCTCGTGCGCACCGGCGCGCAGATCGACCCGGCCGAGCTGAAGGCCCGCACGCTGGGACCGACCACCAAGGCCGCCTTGGGCGGTCGGCTGCTGTCGGCCGAGGTCGTCGGCGAACTGGAGGCCGAGGCGCTGCGCGCCCGCCTCGCCTCGAAAAACCAGGTCGGCAAGATCCAGCGGTCTCTGCGGCGGGCCGCCGGCATCGCAAAGCTGGGGGTGACGATCGACCCCGCCGAGCTGGCCAGCAAGACCCTCGGGCCGACCTCCGTCGCGGCGATCACGGCGTTCCAGACCCGCTACCAGCTGCCGGTCACCGGCGAGCTCGACCCGTTGACGATGCGACGCATCGAGACGGTCGCCACCAGCCGGAACAGCAACGACGTCAAGGCCTTGGCAGCGACCGACGAGACGGCGCTCACCCCGGTGGTGCGCAACCTGCGGCTCAACGCCACCAACAAGCACGTGGCCTCCGTGCAGCAGGCGCTCGCCTACCTCGGCCAGACGATCGACGTCAAGGAGTTCAAGGCATCGAAGTTCGGTGCGTCGACGCGCCAGGCCGTGATCGCTTTCCAGCGGGCCGAAGGGCTCACCCCCACCGGGCACGTCGACGGCCAGACGCGCAAGCTGCTCAACGCCAAGATCCTTGCGGCCAATCCGTCGGAGGCGGCGAGCTACGGCTACCGCATCCGTGGCTCGGTGCGCGATGCCACCACGGCGGGAAAGGTCGGCGTGCGCGTCCAGGTGTGGGAGAAGGTGCTGCGCGGCGGCGGCACGCTGCTCGCCGAGCGCCCGACGCAGGCCGGCGGATTCTTCGACATCCCCTACCTGCCGCCCAAGGACGCGAGCAGCGGCCAGATCAAGACGCCGTACCACCTTGCCGTGAAGGTGCTTGACGGCGGCGGCGCGCCGGTGTCAACGAAAGTGGTGTTCAACCCGACGTCGATCGCGTGGGTGAACTTCATCGACGGCGACCAGCCCTACCGCGGCACCAGCGAGCTCGATCAGCGGATGCGCCAGGTGGCGCCGTCGCTGGCCGGCGTTGCCCTCACCGATCTCGCCGAGACCGCCGAACAGCAGGACGTCACCCACGTCTCGGTGAACTCAGGGTTGCCCAAGGACGACGTGATGCGCCTCGCCCTGGCCGCCCGGGTGACCGCCGAACTCGCCGAACCGGCGCTGCCGCTGGGAGTGGCCTACGCGTTCATCCGCCAAAACCTGCCGGCGTCGCTGCCCGGCGACCTCCTCGCGTCGTCGGCGGAGTGGACCCTGATCGACCAGCTCGTCGAGCAGACGACCGCCGGCATCGTGTTCCTCGACCCCGACCTCGCCGCCGCCGCGTTCGACAACGCGACGGCCGGCAACCTCATCCCGGCCAGCCTGTCGGCCCAGGGCGCCGCGGTCCTCGCCGCCCTGGCTACCAAGCGGGAGACGTTCACGCTGACCAAGCCGATCCTCGTCGGCAACGGCACCATCCAAGCCCTGCTCGACGCCTCGACGATCGGCGCTGCCCACTACCCGGCAGTCGCCGCCGCCTTCCTCACTCACCACAGCTTCGGTGCCGACTTCTGGGCCGACGCCCGCAGCCGGCCCAACGACTTCGGTGGCCCGGCCGCGCTCGACGACTTGGAAGAGACCGTCCGGATCGGAGAGATCACCAAGAACTTCGCCCCGACGGCGACACGGCTCAAGGCGCTGATCGGCAATCCGGCGCGCCCCGACCTGACCAACGCTCGCGACTTCGCCAAGCTCGACCACGACGGCTGGGTCGCGCTGCTGACGACCAATGGCAACCGGGTGCCGCCCGGCACCGACGGCGTCGACGCCGAGGCGCAGAAGGCCACGTATGCGGCGACCCTGAAGTCCCAGGCCGAGCGGCTGTACCCGACAGTCGCCTTCGTAGCCGAGGCGGCGCGCGGCACCAACCACCAGCTCACCCACCTCGATGCCGTCGCCACGCTGGCTGACGACAGCCCCGACCTCGACCTGCGATACACCAACATCGACGCTCTCGTCACCCGGTCCAACGCCACGGTCGCCCCCGAGGCGCTGGCCGAGGCCAAGGTGCTGCAGCGGATCAGCCGCATCAGTGCCGACGCTGAGCAGGGCCGGTTGCTGCTCGACCAGGGCATCCACAGTGCCCACCAGGTGATCGGGCTCGGGCGAGACCAGCTCGTCGCCCGCCTCGGCGCGGCCGGCGTCAGCGAGCAGGCGGCGCTCACCGTGTGGGGCACGGCTCAGTTCCGCTATGCCCAGGCGATCGCCCGCCTCGTCGACTACCGCAGCGAGCTGAATCAGGCCAACCCGAAGGCGATCGTGTCGTATACCTACACCGCCGACGAGCTGGACACGCTGTCGGGTGGCGTGCCCAACCTCGAGACCCTGTTCGGGCCGGCCGACGTATGCGCCTGCTCGGAGTGGGAGTCAGTGCTCGGCGCCCCCGCCTATCTCGCCGACCTGCTGCGGTTCCTCGACGCGATGCCGTCGGAGACCACGGGCGTGAGCGTGAAGGACGTGCTGTTCCAGCGCCGCCCCGATCTCGGTGACCTCCTCCTCGGCTGCGCCAACACCAACACCAGAATGCCCTACGTCGACATCGTCAACGAGCTGCTCGAAGCGCTGGTCGCGCCGACCGATCCCCCAGTGACGTTCCAGACCACGCGCCCGGCCGCCGAGCTGCGGGCCCAACCCGAGAACGTCCGCACGACGGCCTACGACACGCTACGCACCGCCGACTTCCCGATCCGCTCGTCGTTCGACCTGTGGCAGGTGGAGGCGCGCACGTTCCTCGATCATCTCGGCGTCAGCCGCGAGTACCTGATGGAGCTGCTGCAGAGCAGGGCGCCCGTGCCGACGGCAGTGAGCATCGCCGGCGAGCACTTCGGCCTGTCGAGCCACGAGACCACGTTGGTGGTCACCGCCGCCGCCAACGACGCCCGCCAGGCGACGCTGTGGGGGTTCGACGGCGCCACGGTTCCGTCGTCGCTGACCGTCACCGAGTTCCTGGCGCGCAGCGGGCTGACGTACAACGAGCTGCTGGAGCTGGCCTTCGTCGAATGGGTCAGCCCGTCGGGCGACCCCCAGCGCCTCGTGGTGCAGCGCCCGGTCGACACGGCCGCGCTGAGCGCCCAACACGTCGTCAACCTGACGGCAGCCAACGCCGACCGCGCCCACCGTTTCCTCCGACTCTGGCGGCACACGCCGTGGAAGATGTGGGAGCTCGACCGGCTAATCCGCTCGCCCCAGGTCGGCAACGGCGTGCTCGATGTCGCCGCGCTGACCCGCCTGCGCCGCGCCCACGAGCTGCAGATCACGCTGGGCATCGGTACCGAAGCCCTGCTGACCATGCTGGGCGACATCGCCACGACCCAGCGGCGAGTCCCGACCGACCCGTCGGCGACCGTGCCGTCGACCTACGACACCCTGTTCCAGAACCGCCTCGTGACCAACCCGGTCGACGCGGCCTTCGCCCTCCCGCTGGCTGGCGGCGGACACCTTGCCGACCACCGGCCGGCGCTGGCCGCCGCCGTCGCGGTCACCGACGCCGAACTGCAGCTGTTGCTGGCCCGCACCGACGGCGATCTCACGGTGGCTAACCTCGCCCGCCTCGTCGGCCTGGCGACGCTGGCTCGTGGGCTGCACCTGCGCGTTGCCGACCTGCTCACGCTGATCGACCTGGCCGGTATCGCCGACCCGGTGGCCTCGCTCGACTCGATCGCCGCGACTGCGGCGGCCGCCGCCGACGTCTCGGCCGGCCGGCTGTCGATCGGCGAACTCGACTACGCGCTCACGCTCGACCCCGATTCGCCCTACGGCCTGCGCAACGACGTCATCGTGCAGGGACTGGAGGTGATCCGCCAGAGCCAGCGCAGCAACCCATCGGCCACCCCAGACGGCCAGGCCATCGCCTCGATCTCGTCCACGTTCGGGCTCACCGACGAGCAGTCGGCGACGCTGGCGAACACGCTGAAGGTGGGCGGCGCGACGCTGCTGGCGCTGCTGACGGCGGCGCCGTTGACGGCGCAGGCTTCCGACGGCACATTCGCCAACGCGCTCGACGAAACCACGTTCCCCGACCAGTTCACCGCCTACCGGCTGCTGCACAAGGTGGCCATGGTGGTCAGCCGCCACCGCCTGACCGACGCCGACGAGCTGGCCTGGCTGCTCGCCCACGCCGGCGACGTGGGCGCCCTCGCTCTCGGCGACCTCCCGGTGACGGCCGCCCCCGGCGCGCCGCTGTTCGCCCAGTGGGTCGCCCTGCGTCAGCTCACCGACTTCCGCGACGCCCACCCGGCACCCGACGGCGCCAGCCTGCTGGCCGTGCTCGACGGGGCGCGCGCCAACGGCGCCACGGCGCCAGATATCCACGCCGCGCTGTCGGCCCTGACCGGCTGGACCACCGTCGACCTCGGTGCTGTGCACACCGGGCTCGGGTTGCAGCCAACCGACTACCTGGCGCCGGCCACCCTCGGGCGGCTGGGCGACGTGTTCGCGATGCTCCACCGCCTCGGCGTCGACGCCAGCCAGGCGATCGACTGGGCCGACCGCGACCACGACGCGAGCCAGTTTGCCACGGCGCAGCAGTGCCGCCAGGCAGCCAAGGCCCGCTACGACGACGGCGCCTGGACGACGATCGTCACCCCACTGTCGGACTCGCTGCGCGAGGCCAAGCGCGACGCGTTGCTCGCCCACCTCGTCGAGCAGTCGCAGCGCACCGAGCCGGCGACGATCACGGTCCACGCCAAGGAGTGGCCCAACCCCCAGCGCTGGGCCGACGCCGACGGCCCGCTGGCGTGGCTGCTGATCGACGTTGAGATGGGCGCCTGCCAGCTGACCTCGCGGATCAAGCAGGCGATCAGCGCCGTGCAGTTGTTCGTCCAGCGCTGCTTCCTCAACTTGGAGCAGGCGTTCGTTCAGGTGTCGCGAGAGTCGCTCACTGACACGCACTCGTCGGACAACTGGCGGCAGTGGAAGTGGATGAAGAGCTACCGGGTGTGGGAGGTCAACCGCAAGGTGTTCCTCTACCCGGAGAACTGGCTGGAGCCCGACCGGCGCGACGACCGCTCGCCGTTCTACGACGACCTCGTCAGCGAGCTGATGCAGAGCGACCTCACCGACGACCTCGCCGAGACGGCGTTCGTCCACTACCTCGAGAAGGTCCATGAGGTCTCCCGGCTCGACATCACCGGGATCTACTACGAGGTCGACGACGACGACCCGACCGACAACCTCGGTCCGAACATCAACCGGCTGCACGTCGTCGGGCGCACGCGCACCCACCCCGCCGTGTACTTCTACCGCTGCCACGACCTCAACACGGGCGAGTGGACGCCGTGGAAGCAGATCGACGTCGACATCAACGGCGACCAAGTCGTGCCGGTGGTCTATAACCGCCAGCTCCACCTGTTCTGGCTGGTCATCAACGAGAAGCCCCAGAAGGTACGCAAGCAGCCGGCGGCCACGACCTCGGACAAGCCGACCACCACGCCGGATCCGGCCAATCAGTTGGAGCTCCAGCTGGCGTGGAGCCTGCAGACCCACGACGGCGGCTGGACGGCCAAGCGGATGTCGCGCCAGAAGATCATCCACCCGTGGCAGCGGCCGCACTCGGCCTACAACCTCAAGCCCCGCTACAAGCCGCGTGAGAACCTGTTGTGGATCGACCTGTACCTGTCGACCACCGCCGAGTTCAACAACACTACGTTCTACGACCACTACGCGGCCGCGCCGACATACGTCACGGCGACCCGCTTCAACGAGGCGATTCGCCCGTGGCACTCGTCGTCGTTCGTGTTCGACGGGGGCGTCGTCGACATCAAGATGAAGGGCCTCGCCGGTCAGTACCGCTTGAAGAACGCGTGGGGGGTGCTGTCGGACACGCCGTCGGCGACCGACTCCTACACCTACGTCAACAACGCCTTCGACGCCGACGGGGCGGCGATCAAGCGGCTCAGCGGCCCCTACGAGATCGCCCCCCGCTTGGCGCTGCCGACGGGCATGCACTTCGAGAACGCCAAGTTGCACAGCAACCGCTCGAACGGCTCCAGCCTGCAGGTGCTGGAGGGCGCGCAGAGCACGGCGCTGCTCAACGGGGCCCGGGCGCCGTTCGAGCTGGTCGTGTCGCAGCACGCCATCCAGTTCGACGAGGCGGTGTCGTTCCCGGCGCCGATGATCTACCAGGACACGCAGCGGTCGTTCTTCATCAAACCCGAGTGGCAGCAGGTGATCGCCGGCTACAACCAAGCGCTGCAGCTGCTGCGCTACACGTTCTCGCCGATGCACCACCCGTACACCGCGCTGTTCCTGCGGGAGCTAAAGCGCGACGGGTTGGAGGGGCTGCTCAACCGCAAGGTACAGCTCAACCCGCAAACGTTCTACCCGGGCAACAGCTTCAGCTTCGCCCAATACGGCCCGACCGCCTCGTCTGCCGCCGCAGACAGTGCGGCCCACGACATCGTCGACTTCGACCGCCAGGGCGCGTACAGCGTCTACAACTGGGAGACGTTCTTCCACGCCCCGCTTGCGATCGCCACGAAGCTGAGCCAGAACCAGCGCTTCGAGGAGGCGATGCGCTGGTTCCACTTCATCTTCGACCCGACCAACACCGACGCGCTGCCGTCGCCGCAGCGGTTCTGGGTGACCAAGCCGTTCTACAAGCAGAACGCCGACGGCTACCGCAAGCAGCGCATCGAGCAGCTGCTCGACCACATCGTCGACAACACTGACCAGCTCAACGCGTGGAAGAACAACCCGTTCAACCCGCACCTCATCGCCCGCTTCCGGCCCGTCGCGTACCAGAAGAACGTCGTGATGCGCTACATCGACAACCTGATCGCCTGGGGTGACAGCTTGTTCCGCCGGGACACGATCGAGTCGATCAACGAGGCGACGACGCTCTACCTGCTGGCCAGCGAGCTGCTCGGGCCGCGCCCGGTGCAGGTGCCCAACATCGCCCGCGCCGACAAGTCCTACAACGACCTCACCGCCGACGCCGCCCTCGACCCCTTTGGCAACGCCAAGGTTGAGGTGCTGGCCGAGAACCTCGCCGATTCGCCGGTGCAGGTGGTGGCCACCAGGGATGGCGCCGAGCCGCTGCCGGTGCTGGAGATTAGCTACTTCGGCATCCCGGCCAACGACCAGCTCCTCGGCTACTGGGACACCGTCGCCGACCGCCTGTACAAGGTGCGCCACTGCAGGAACCTGGCCGGCGTGGTGCGGCAGCTGCCGCCGTTCGAGCCGCCGATCGACCCCGCGCTGCTGGTGAAGGCGGCCGCCGCCGGCATCGACATCGGCAGCGTGCTGTCGGGGGGCGGCCCCGGCGCCAGCCAGTACCGGTGCATGACGCTGCTGCAGAAGGCGCTCGACTTCACGGCCGACGTGCGCGCCTTCGGCGACAAGATCCTCGCCGCGCTGCAGAACCTCGACACTGAGCAGCTGTCGTTGCTGCGCTCGACGCAGGAGGTGGCGATGCTCGACGCGGTGACGGCGCTGAAGCAGGATGCCGTCGACCTCGCGGCCGCCGACACGGCGGCGCTGGAGCAGAGCCAGGCGATCGCCCAGGGCAAGCTCGACTACTACGCGTCGCGCGAGTTCATGAACGGCTTCGAGATCGCGGCCCTGTCGCTCAACGGCGTGTCGGCGCTGGCTCAGACGGCAATCGCCCTCGGCTACTCGCTGGCGGGCGGGCTGGCGTTGATCCCGCAGTTCACCATCGGGGCATCGGGCTTCGGCGGCTCGCCGGTCGCCGCTGCCGACATCCCCGACGGGATCAAGTTCTCCAAGGCGGCCGAGTGCGCGGTGTCGACGCTCGGCGCGATCGCCTCGGCCGCCGACAAGTGGGCCGGCATGGCCTCGACCACCGGTGGCTACCAGCGCCGGGCCGACGACTGGAAGTTCAACGCCGACCAGGCGACCATCGAGCTGGCCCAGATCGCCAAGCAGCTCGACGGCTCGGCCATCCGCGCGGCCGTGGCCCAGACCGAGCTGGAGAACCACCAGCTGTCGATCGGGCAGTCGACCGCGGTCAACGACTACCTGCACAGCAAGTACACCAACGACCAGCTCTATGACTGGATGCTCAAGCAACTGTCGACCGTTTACTTCCAGGGCTACCAACTCGCGTTCGACATGGCCAAGCGGGCCGAGGCGGCGATGAGCTACGAGCTGGGAGCGTCGGCGATGCCCAAGGGCGGGTTCGTCCAGTTCGGGTATTGGGACGGGTTGAAGAAGGGTTTGCTGGCCGGGGAGCGGTTGGCCAACGACCTGCGGCGGATGGAGGCCGCGTGGTATGAGCAGAACACCCGGCGGCTGGAGCTGACCAAGCACATCTCGCTCGCCCAGATCGACCCGCTGGCGCTGGTGCGCCTGAAGACCACCGGGGCGTGCGACATCACGCTGCCGGAGTGGCTGTACGACTCGGACCATCCCGGCCACTACCAGCGGCGGATCAGGACGGTGTCACTGACCGCGCCGTGCATCGTTGGCCCGTACACGTCGGTGAACGCGACGCTGTCGCTGACTAACCACGGCACGCGGGTGACCGAGGACGTGTCCACCGGCTACGGCGACCCGCTCAACCCCGATGGCGAGCGCTTCGCCAAGGTCGACGTGCCGGTGCAGGCGATCGCCACCAGCACCGCTCAGGACGACAGCGGTCTCTTTGAGCTGCGCTTCGACGACGAGCGGCTGCTGCCGTTCGAAGGTGCTGGCGCGGTGAGCACGTGGCACCTCGACCTGCCGCCGGAGGACAACACGTTCGACCTCGCCACGGTCTCCGACATCGTGCTCAACGTCCGCTACACGGCGCTCGCCGGATCGACGACGTTGGCCACCGCCGCCCGCACCAACCGCGCCTCAGTCGTGCCGGCCAATGGCGTGCGGCTGATCGTGCTCGACCAGGAGCTGGGCGGCGAGTGGCAGCGGTTCCTCTCGCCGGGCACCGACACGGATCAGGTGCTGACGTTCACGCTGGACCAGCGCTACCTGCCGTTCGTGTTCCGCTCGGCCATGAACTTGCGCCTGACCCGGCTCGACCTGATCATCGAGAGCGAGGTGACCGACCCCTTCGAGGTGCAGCTGACGGTGCCCGGTGGCGCCGGCGCCTCGACCGAGACGCTGGCCCCGGACATGGCGATGCGTGGCGCCCACCATCTGGTGAAGACGGCATTCAACCCGCCGACCAGCCCGCTCGGGACGTGGACTCTGAAGATCCGCCGCTCTGGTGCTCCCGACTTTCGCTCGCTGTCACCCGACGACCTGCGCGAGGCCTACCTCGTGGTCGGCTTCACTTCGTCGTGATGGCCGGTGGCATCAACCCGGTTGTCGACACGGCCCTGGGCGCCATCACCGACACGGTCGTCGAGTGTTGCGATCCCGACGCCGTGGTGCTGTTCGGGTCGTGGGCGAAGGGGACGGCCGACGTCCACAGCGACATCGACCTGCTGGTGGTCGGTCCGTTCCGCGCCTCGCCGTGGCTGCGCGACCGCGAGCTGCGCGACGCAATGCGCCGCTTCGCCGTGCGCTTCGACTTGCACCTGGTGACGCCCGCCGAGCTGGCCGCCTGCCCGGCCCACGGCTACCTCGACACGCTGCGCACATCGTGCCGCGTGCTCTACGCCCGCCCCGGCCTCGACCCCGGCGCCCTCGGCCTGCCCGAAATTCGCTTGACGGACGCGTCGGAACGACCTAGGGTTGCAATCGTCGAAGGCACTTAAAGTTGAAGTATTGCCTGCTGAATAGTCCACAGAAGGAAAAGCATCAGCGTAAAAAGACCATCGACTCATCGTAGAGATTCCCCCGTTGCAACGCATCGGGGGTTTCTTCTTTCTTGGGGCTTCGCCGCATCCCGGTAGGGCAGCCGACCGGCCCAGATTTCCGGGGCCGGATCGTGGCAAACCCGCATCTCGGGAGGGATCGTGTCGAAATTCGACGAGATCCGTGAGGTCGACCCGGGGCGCCCTGCCTGTGTTTCCACCGGTGGGTTTCCCGAGCCGCCTCCCGCACCGGTCGTGCTGTGAGCGGTCGCGTAATTCTCCATCAACAGCACCTCCAGCACCACGGAATTCCCCACCTTGGCGGAGGCTGGTGACGGGCCGCCCGACTGCTGAGTGTGAGGCTGGTCCGGCCGGTCAAGGGCGCCTTCGGCGGCGCTCTGCACTGGCCTGCGGCCACCCTGACCAGCTCGAACGACCGGCGAGTTATCGGGCGGCCCGGGAACCCTGGCGCCGCGGGGACGACGAAGCGCCTCCGTCCTCCCCAGGGCCACGACGACGCTAACTCCACCGTCCCCGTGGCCAATTACGAGGTGTTCCGCATGGGGAAATACGCGATCTTCCACACGTGCCCGTTTCCGGGCAACGGGCGCTCCACAAGCCCCGTTATGGGTCGTGTGGGTTCCTCATCCCGTCACCGGCCACAGATTCGGGATTTCTGTTTCCCCGGTATCGCGGAGCGCGTGGTAGGCATCTTCGCCGGGTTGAACAGCTGCCGTTCGGTGGTGCTCGGCCACCATCCGCCTGCGCAGAAGCGGCGGCGGAGATCTTTCCAGGTGATCGGGCGATGTTTGCGGCGCAACCATCCGATCACCCGAACTCAGGTTGATGGCGATATCTGAATCTCCCCACCCGGTACTCGGGTGTCCTCAGAGTTGCTCGGCTTGATTCCCCAGAAGAGACTGGCTGGCGCTGGGCCAGCCGGCTCCGGGAGCGCGACGGCAACCTGACCTCCGATCCGTCGTTGGACGCTACCCGGGTGCCCTGCGGGCCTCCTGGGCCCCGTCCCTGGCCGAGGCGTCGTAGCCGAGCAGGGTGCGCAGGACGTCGTTGACGGCGCGGTCGCGCGGCAGCATCCCCATGTAGCGGTTGCGCCGAACGAGCGGCACGAAGGGCTCCCGGGTGTCCAGTACCCGGCGTGCCCAGAACCCGTCGCTCTCGGCAGGCGCGTCTACCTCGGCGGCGGTGTGCCGCAGCACCGTGTCGAATGCGGCCCGGGCCTCGGCGAGGTCCACCAGCGTGTACCGGCCGACGCCTTCGAGGTCACCCACGGCGTTGGCCAGCAGCACCTCCGGGGCGAACGGGTCGAGGGTGTAGTCCGGCAGCTGATGGATCAGCCCGGCCCCTCTGGGCTGGGCCGTGGCCGGCGGCTCCGGCATGAACGGGACTTGTGGCTGCGCTGGCGCGTCGGGAGACGCGGGCGTGCCCGTGCGCGGTTCCGCCAGCTCCCACTGGCGCAGCCAGGCACGCCCTTGGTCGTACGCGCGGCGCAGTTCGGGTCGGCGGGACAGCAGCCGGTCGCGCAGCTCGTCTGGGGGTGCCCAGCCGAGGAACGTGCCCGGCCCGGTGTCCGCGATGCTGGCCGTGAGGACCACCGCTCGGGGCCGGCCAATCCGGGCAGCCCCGGCGCAGAACACCAGCAGCCTGGTGTCCCACCAGGCGGTGCCGTCCGCCAGGTCCACCACGGCCACCTCGGTGTGCGCGCCCTCCCTGAGGACCTCCACGATCGCCCGCGTGCCAGTATCCGTGAGCGCCTGTCCCGGATGGAGGCGGCGCACCTGCGGTAGGACCCGGGTGTCCAGCCCTGCAGGACCGGGATGATCCTCGTCTTCAGGCCCATGGAGCGAAGCTCGACGACCGAGTCGACGGTGCGCCGCAGATGCTCGTCGAGCGTCAGGCCGGTCTTCGCGAGCATCCACGGCTCGCACACCCAGTCCATCGGACTGGCCCAGTCCAGAGCGCCGATCTCGTCGTGGTACCGGGCGACTGCGGCCGCGTACTGCTTCGCGGTGGTCCGCCACTCGCCGTACAGGTCGATCTCGGAGAAGGCGCCGCTGTCCAGGGCCCAGGGGCCGATCGCCCGTGGCAGCGTCTTGCGGCCGATCAGGCGCCGGTTGGAGACGAACAAGGGGTGGGAGATGCGTGCCAGCCACGCCGGCTGGTGAACTCCCTGGAGGAACCGCACGCCGGTCTGCGCCGGGGCGACGTTGGTGGTGGACACGGAGTCCCCTTCGGTCTCGGGGTTACTCGGGCCAGGGCGCAAGCAGCGTCGGATCGCCGTCGGCTTCGCGCTGGTCGTCGATGGTCTCCGCGGCCCGTACACGGGCGACGTGCCAGGTGTCGGACGCGTGGCCGCTGGGCCGTGTGCAGCGCTGGCCGGGTCCGGCGGAGCACTTGAGGCATGGGAGCGATCCGGGGCAGGTGTAGCGGTCGTCGGGGTTGCCGCACGTCGGGCAGGGCAGTCCCGGCACCGGCTGCCCGGCCCGGTCGATCAGGACGCCCGAGGCGAGCAGCTGCCGGAACTCGCTGCGCAGTACGGGTGCTTGCAGCGGCTGAACGACAGGGGCGGGCCGGGACTCGGTGGCTTCAGCTGTCACCGGGGCCTCCGGGAACGCGGAAGGTGCTGGCGAGCACCAGGTCGGCCAGGAGTGCAGGCGGGTCGGCGAAGGTCAGCAGGACCTCGCCGGTGCCCGACTCCATCACGGCCACGGCCGGGTAGCGGGCGGAAGCCCGCTCCAGCGCCCCGCGCAGCGATCCGCTGTCCAAGAGCATGATCCGGCCGGGGCCGTTGGCCAGGCGTGCGAGCGCCACGCTGCCGGGGGCCGACCGGCAGTGGGCCGCGTAGTCGAGGCACGTGTAGAGCAGCACCGCGGTGGGGGCGAGCCGGCCGGCGCCGCGGTTGACCGAGATCTCGTGCGTGCGGTCACCGCGGTGCTGGACCTGCGGTCCCGCGGTGCTCACCAGGTTCAGGTCCCGGAACGGGTTGGTCAGGACGTCCTCGATGCCGGCGCGGGGCTGGTCGACGGAACGGACCTGAGGGGCGTACATCGTCGCGATGCAGGCGATGTCGCGCGCGATCGTGTCGTCGCTCGGCGGTTGCCATCCGCTCTCGCGGGCTGCGCGGTGGATGTGGGAGCGCAGCTCGGCGCGGGTGAAGCGGGAGATCCCGGCCCGGGCGAACAGGTAGTACCAGCTCGGCACCGCGCAGTCGGCGGGGCTGAGGAGCCACCAGTGCAGAAGCCACAGGCTGCGCGGGTCCTCGAGGTACGGGTCGGCTCCGGTGTCCTCGTCGAGCAGCCAGTTCGCCCTGGCGGTCGGCTCCACGGCCCGACCGCCTGCGGCGCTCGGGGCTGTCAGGCCGAAGGCGTTGGCCCAGAAGCGCATGCTGGGCACCATGCTGGAGCTGACGCCGAGGATGACGGACGCCTCGGGGCTGTCGAAGACGAGCGGGTCGTCGTGCAGCGCGGTGTGGACTTTGAGCAGCCAGCCGTAGCGCGGCGGGTAGGAGTGGTGCCGGCCGAAGCTGCGCGAGCAGCTGGCCAGCGGGAGCGGATCGTCGGTCATGGACAGGTCTTTCTGCGCGGTTCGGTGCCCGGCCCCTGCGGACTCCGGGGCCGGGCTGAGGGCTGGCGGGCGGTCAGGCGGTCGGTCCGGTGCGGGCGAAGCCGCTCGGGCCTGACGGCCACACGGCGGTGATGTGCTGGGTCCGGAGCAGTTCGGCCAGGTCGGCGTCGGGCTCGTTCGGAAGGAGCAGCACGCGGCGCGGTCTCGGGGTGAAGAAGCGCGCCTGGTCGTGGAGCCTGCCCAGTGCCTCCCAGACGGCGGGGCGGGCACAGCTGGCCAGCGTGACCACCACCTCGTTGCGGGTGAGGTCGAAGAGCTCGACCTGCAGCTCGGTGATGTTGGTGCCGGTCGTGATCCGGTACCCGGTGGCCTGCGCTCCCGCCTTCCAACGGATGAAGGACTCGTAGCGCAGCAGCAGCTTGGCCGCCGCGAACTGGGCGGGGCTCGGCTTGGCCCCGAAGGGGTTGGTGCGCACCCCCGGTTGCGTCTCGCGGACCTGCCGCTTGGCGGGGGTGCGAACGGCATGGGGTAGTCCTGTCGGCGGGCCGTCGAGCGGGAGCAACCGGAAGACGAAGACCCGTCGCACCTCCAACGGTCGGCGAATGTCGGCCGGTGCCTCGGCAACGACGAAGGGCCGCTGCGGGTCGAGGTGGTACTCACCGATGTACCTGACGGTCCTGTCGTCCGATTCGAGGAACAGGCGCAGCGTGCGGCCCTCCTCGACGTGCCGGAAGACGGACCAGTTGTAGCGGGTCAGTGTCTGGTCGCCGCCGTCGAGGCCGCCCGACCCGCCGAAGAGAACGTGTTCCCCGGTCCAGCCGTCGAACCGGCTGGCCAGGTCTGAGGGGGTGATGAACAAGAGCACGTGGCTGCTCTTCGCCGTGCTGATGCGCCCTTGGGGCTTGCCGCCGAATCGGGCGTGCACCTCGGAGCGGTCGAGGTGCTGGCCGGGGACGAGGTCCCAGGACATGGGGTTCCTCCTGGTCAGGGGCCGTTGGGGCCGGGGATGCGGGTCTCGGGGAAGGCGAGTGGCTTGCATGTGGCGTCCGGGTCCACGTCGGCCCGGTCTGCGGCGAACCACCTGCGGGTCGCCAGCTCGGCGGCCGCCGGGTCGGGAGCGGTGACCTCGGAGGAGGCGAGTCCGGCGGCATACAGCTCGCAGAACAGCGCCTCGCGGTGCTCCGTCTCGGATGCTGCCGGGGTGGGGTAGATCGCCAGGACCGCGCACCAGTCCCCGTGGTCGGCGACGGCGACGGTCCACTCGTCCGGCCCGGCCCGGCCTCGGCGTAACCGGCTGCGGCGGCGGCGCTCAGCACGGCCGTGAAACCGTCGGTCTCCCTGTCGCTGTACTCGGACCACCCCCAGTAGCCGTGGCCGAACGGGAACTTGCCGTGCTGATCGGCCGTGACGTTTTCGATCAGCCGGGCTGCCTCGCCGGGGGTGAGGACGTCGAGGGCATCGCCGGTCAGGCGAAGGACGTAGGGGCGGCATCGCCGAGCGAGCGGAGATCAGCGGCGATGCGCTCGACGACGTCGCGGCTGAACCGGGGACGTACGGCGCCCTGGCTGTCGCATCCCGCCGCGATCTCCGCCGGGTACGACTGCGCGAGGGGAAGGCGGGCGACCGTGGTGCGGAACTGCTCGTTCATGGTGCTTCTCCGGCAGGTCGGTTCAGCGGCTGTGCGTCAGCGTCGGAGCTCGACCCCGACGACCAGGTGGTCCGAGGGCAGGGCGTCGAGATAGGCGTTGACGTGGCCGTGGTACCGCGTGCTGCCGGTCTCGGACACGTCGTCGTCGTTCAGCCAGGCCGGGTCCGTGCTCCAGTCGCCGTTGCGGTCGAGCAGGCTGTTGCCCGGCACCGCGCGGCGGCGGGCGCGCTCGGTGAACTGCTCGCGGTTCAAGGCCACCATCGCCGGTCCGTCGTAGCGGCACCGGTAACGCTGATCGCCCAGGATCTCGGCAAGGGCCATGAGCTGGGGCTGCGCGGTGAAGGCCAGCATCGCGCGGGTGCGGTCGCTGTGCTGCTCCGCGAGGACGGAGAGAGGCTGGGCCGGAGGCAGGTCGGCCGTCGCCCGGGTCCAGGTGTCGTAGAGGTCTGCCGCCTGCGCCGCCCGCTGCTCACGCAGTCCGGCGAGGTCAAGGAATCCGATCGGAGCGCCCACGCACTGGCCGTCGCTCGGCAGGAAGATCCGGGGATCGTCTGCCGGCGCGTCCTGGTGGAGGGGAAGGGAGCGCCTCTCGGTCGCCTCCCAGTAGACGTACTCACGCCGGACGGTCCTCAGGGCCCGGTCGAGCTCGGCGAAGACGAAGGTCTGCCAGGCTTGGCGGCCCTCGGGCGGGTCCTGGTCCAGCATCCGGCGCAGCGCCGGGCTCAGATCGTTCTCCCTGGCCGTGGGAAGGCATACGAGGGTGTGACGACGACTCATGGGAGCACTTCCTTCGTTCGAAGTGGCTGCCGGGCCTCCCAGGCACGTCCGTCCGTAGGAGGGGGTGAGCAGCGATGTGCGGTGACGGTGGCCCCGGCCGGGGGAGGGGAAGGGCCCGGCCGGGGAGACGATAGAAACAATACCTGAACTCATAGAGTTAGGCAATCCCCGGAGTGTGGTTCGACGTCACCTCGTCCACCAGGTAGACCGGGCCGCGCAGCTTTCGGACGGGCAGGCCCTTCGGGCCGTTGACGTGTCCCCGGATGATCCGCTCGGCGTGGGTGCAGCCGCCCGTGGCGTGGGCCCGGGTGTTCAGGCAGCGGTCCGGGCTGCGGTAGGGCGGCACCTCCCAGCGGTGGGTGATGCGCGGCGGCTGGCGGCCGTCGCTGCCCTCGCGGTCCTTCGTCGTGGCCTCGGGCGCGGGCCGCAGCGCCGAGGCGAGGCGCACGACGCGGATGTCGCCGTCGGTGGTGATGCGTGCGCGTCGGTCCCGCTTGCGGCCCGCGCGATCGCGGGGCACCACCTCGGTCTCCGTCCATGCGTGCTTGCCGGTCTGCCACATCAACTGCCAGACCGTGTAGACGGTCTGGGCCCACGCCCCGGTCGTGCCGAGGGGTGAGCCGGCGGGCGGGAACCTGCGGCCCAGGAGCAGCACGGTCTCGTTGTCCCACGTCAGTTCCGGCCGTCCCGACTCGCGCAGCGCCGACAGCATCTCGGCGGACGTCATCCGGTCGCCGAGCGGCGTCGAGACGGTCGTGTCCGGCGGTAGGAGGCTGTAGGCGGCCCCGCGCGCGGTGTAGAAGGTGATCCAGATCCCTTGTGCGCCAGGGGCGGCGAACTCGCGGCCGTGCGCCGTGTTGGCCACCCACTCCACGCCCTGGGTCTGATCGGGCGTCCACAGCGACCAGGAGACGGCGACGATCGGGGTGTGGACGGCGGCCGCGCCGTTCCCGGGGCCGCCCGGGGCGACCGGATAGGACCCGATCGGAGCACCGAAGACCATCAAGCCGCTCGGCGAGGGCAGGCGGTCGGCGCTGACCGGTTCCGTGGGCGGGGTCTCGGCGGTCGCCACCGCCGCCGCCGTGGTCTCCTCGTCGACCAGGTACAGGCGGGCGTCGGCCAGACGCTGTGACTCCTGGCCGCACAGGACCAGGGCGGAGGCGTAGGCGCGGTCGCGCGCTCCGGGGACGTGGGGGTACAGCGAGGTGTGCCCGATCCTGAGCGAGCCGGCCATCGACAGCAGGCCGATGTTGGTCCGATTGAACTCCTCCATCCGCTGACGCAGTTCGGCCAGCTCTCGGGGTTCGGGGGCGGTCCAGCGCCACCGTGTGGCGGCCGGGTCGTTCTGAGTGAGCACGATGCCTCGCACATGTCCGTGGGTGCCGTGGGTTCGGCGGGCTGTCGTCCCCGCCGTGATGCAAAGCTACTTCAACTCATGGAGTTATGCAACTGGCAGAAGTCGCATTCCCTCTGGCGCGCGGGTTCGTATTGGCGCACCCCGGGCAGCGCCACAGCAGTCCGGCGCGGATCGCGACATCGACCAGCGTGTCCGCCTCGCCGTCCCGCGCGGCGGCGAACAGCGCAGCCGCGTCGGCCGACAGCTCCTGCGGCGGGCGCGTCGCGGGGCTGCCGTCGTCGGGCTCCAGGGCCAGCGGCGTGGGGGTGGACTGGATCGCCAGGCCAGCGAGCGCGACGTCGCCGATCCGGAGCGTCTCCGGGATGCGCGGATCCAGGGTGTGCAACTCGTCCTCGGACTTCTCCCGCAGTCGGTCGCGGGCCGAGGCGTCGTCGGGTGCGTCGACGTAGGCGACCGCGAGCAGTTCGACGATGTAGGCGCGGCCGCCGGGGAAAGCAGGGACATGGGCAACTCCGCAGGTCAGGGGATGGAATTGGGGTGAGGTCAGCGGCCGGCTGGGAGCGCTGCGGATGTGGCGGGCGGTCCTCCCGCCCGCCACGCCGACCCGCTATGCAGCGGCCTGGTTCGGCTTCGCGAACCGCACGCACGCCGGGAAGTCCGGCTTGATGTCCGGGCCCCTGCGCCGCTGCGCCTTCACGGCGCACTTGAGTCGCTGCGTGCCGCTCTCCAGCGTGCGGGTGGTCAGGTGGGCGCACCCACCGCATCGGGCGGCGGGTTCGGTGGTGAACGGCTCCAGGAGCGGCTGGAGCGTGGCCGGGCGGATGCCCTTGTCGAGCTCGATCCGTATCGCCCCGCGGCCGACGGTGGCGGGCGGGATCGTCGAGGCGGGCGTAGTGATGGACATGGAGGTGGTTCCTTCCGTCGGTTGGGTGCTCAGGCCTGGCCCTTCCAGGCCGCGGGCAGGCAGCTCTCGAAGGTGGCGTCGTCGTGGGCGGCGAGCTGGTGGTCCGCGAAGTCGACCAGGCAGGCGAACAGCTTCGCCATGGAGGCGGCGAAGCACGGCGGGGTGCCCGCAGCCCCGCCTTCGTCGATGAAGACCCCGAGGGCGCGGGCGACCTTCTTCTGAGGTGCCTCGGCAAGTTCTGTCAGCGGCCGCTCGCCCTCGGGCCAGTCCGGCAGCGCCCGGCCGCCGGTGCTGTACAGGTAGCCCCTGGCCAGGATCAGGCTGAAGTCGGACTGCATGAAGTCCGCTAGGTGCACCATCTCGGCGAGGAACGCCGTGAGGACAGCCGGGATCTCCGGCGGGGCAATGGGGCCGCCGTGAAAGTCGGACAGTGCGCGGGCGGCGTGGGCGATTCTCGCCTTCGCCGCATCAGAGTTGGACATGCGGGGAACTCCCGTCGGGCGGACCTCCCGCCGCGCCATAACAATAACTCAACTCATAGAGTCGCGCAACTTCGAGGACTGTCGTGCGACCCGATTGGAGGCCCGGATCGCGCGAAGGCGGTTGATCATGACGGGATGGCGCGCGAGGGCTGCCTCGGTGTCGAGCAGGCGATTCAGCAGCTGGTAGTAGCGCGCCGGGGAGATGTCCAACTCGGCTCGGATATCCGCCTCCTTGGCCCCTGGGCGAGTCGGCGGGGACTGCACCCAGTGCCGGTGCTCGAAGTCCAGAATGGCCGCGTCCCGCTCGGACAGGGCGAGGCTGGCAGACGGGGATGCGGTGTTCTCGGGGGTTTGGTTCATGCCGATCTCCAGTCGTAGAGGTGTCGGGTCGCCAGCGGCCCTGCGGTGGCGGGCCGGCCGCCGGTCAGGGGTGCGGGGAGTGCTGCGCTGCCTGGCTGTTGTCATCCGGACCGCATCGGGGCCGACCTCGTCCATGGCCGCGGTGAGCGACAGCTCCAGCAACAGGTCCGCCACCCACCAAGGGGTCTGACAGAGGGCACGGCTGTGGCGGGCTTCCGCTGACAGGGCCTGATAGGCGTTGCCGAGCTGGTAGCCGTCGACCCGGTGGCCGTCGTCGGCCGACTGGGCCGCGGCCCAGAACTGCGTGATCGCCTCCCAGCCGTCACGGCTGACCGGCTCCTGCCAGAGGCCGACCACCTGCGGGTCCGCGAGGTCGGCGAGCGCCGGATGGGAGGCGGCCACCGCGTCGAGGGCGCGACGGACGCCATCGGGGCCGTCCTCGACCCCGGGGGAGAGCAGGCCGTGGCCGACGGCGTGCTGCACCAGCGCCGCGGCGTGGATCCAGGAGACCGCGGGGCGTTCGCCGATGTCCCTGCGGACGTGCTCGACCAGGCGCTCGAAGGCGCGGGCCGGCGGAAGGACCGAGGTCAAGGGGAAACAACTCCTTGGCATGGTTGGCCAGTTCGGTGGGCTGTGTTACGGGCCGGTGGGGCGCCGCCCAGTTGCGGCGCCCCACCGGTGCGTCGGGGTCAGCTCGCCGGGCCCTTGCCGAGTTCGGCGACCTGGCGCCCCAGCGCGGTGCGGTACGGCCGGCGGGTGGGCCGGGTCGTGCCGGTGTCGCCGTCGGTCTCGTGGAACGACTTGGTCTTGTCGTCCCAGAAGTGGACGAGGTGCAGAGCGCCCAGGGCGCGCGAGGTCTGTCACATCGCGCTCGGCGCCAGCCGGTCGTCCGCCTGGGCGGTGATCAGTGCGCTCAGCTGCGGGTGGCTCAGGATCGCTCGCCGGCCGGCGAGCGTGATGACCAGCTGGGTCGTGCCTGCGGGCTGCTCCGCCCACCCGGCTTCGAGGATGCGGCTTCGCATCTTGTTGCTGAGTCCCTCGGTGGGCAGGAGTCCGGCCTCGGATTGGGAGGCGCAGACGAGGGTGTTGCGGATGATCGGCGTGACGGAGTAGGTGGACGACATGTCGCTCCTTGTCGGGACGGTCGGGCTGCCACCGAGCGGTGGCAGCCCGGGGGCTACATCAGGCCGAGGGTGCGCACGGCTGTGCGCAGCCACTCGAGATCGGAAGGGGTGAGCCTCGGCTGGGCGCCTTGGCGGATGGGGCGCACGCGTAGCACCGGCACGTCCAGGTCGATGCCGAGGAACTCGCCGGGCCGGTCCGGATCGGCCTTGAGCCGGTAGTGCTCCGCCGCGATCATCCAGGCGTCGAACTGGTCGGCCGGTCGGCCGGCCCGCAGCTCCTGGTCCTCGCCGGCGGCGACCTGCGGGCAGTCGCACGCCGGGTCCTGGCACGGGCGGCCGACCGGATGGCCGGACCATTCGGTGCGGCGGTAGGTCGTTGCCGAGTCGTTGAGCATCGGGCACTGACCCTTGGCCAGGGCCAGGCACTCCGGATGCAGGCCTGGCTCGGGGGCGTACCCGACGCGAACGTCCATCGGACGCACGACGAGGCAGACGCGCTCCTCCAACGCCTGTCCGCAGATCTGGCACAGGCCTCCCAGCAGGGCCTGGTGACGCCGGATCGGGTGAACGCTGCCGAAGAGCGCATGGCCGCCGTGGTCGTAGGAGATCCACGGGACCACGAGGCCCCCCTGGCGGGGGCGTGCGGCGCAGCGCAGCGGGACACCGGGCGAGCGCGGCGGAGCCGTGGCGCTCCTGGTGACAACGGGGACGTCCGGTCGGGCCGGGGTGGGATCTGTAGGCATGGGAGTCCTTCGACGGCCACTTGTCAGCGCCGGGTGCGGTGGGGCCGACGTGCGGTCGGCCCCGGGACGTTGTGGGTTGGTGCCGCTCGGCGGTCAGGCGATGCGCTCGATGTCGGCAAAGATCACGGTCTCGGCGGCGTTCGGGTCGAATCCCCGTCGGCCGGTGTGGAGGGTGAAGCGGTAGGTGCCGGGCGCCACGTCCACCACGTTGACCTTCCAGCCGAGCAGGCTGAGATCACCGCCACGGGTCTTCCAGTCCTCGAAGTCTGCGATCGAGAACGCCCACAGATCAGTACAAATCTCGGCCAGGCAGGTGGCCCCGGGCAGCGAGGGTTCGTCGTTGTCGTCGAGCTCGGGGCTGGCGATGACGTACCGGTCCGGGCCGGTGCGGTAGAGGCCGGGGTCGCTGTTACCAACCCAGCCGAAGGCACAGCCGATCTCGGCCATCGCCTGGACCGCCTGGGCCTGCCCGAGGGCCGAGTTGTAGCTCACGAACTTGCCGTGGTCCCAGTCGTAGACCGGGCGCAGACTGTCCGCCACGGCCAGCTTTCCGGACGGCACGTCGATGGTGATCTCGGTGGTCTGGATGCCGTCCGGGTACGGGCACGGTCCCTTGATCAGAACGGCGGCGTCGGTGACCTCGACCTCGGGCAGCGCGCCGCACATGGCGCAGTCGAAGAGGTGGGGCGCGAGGACTCTGGGCATCGGCACCCAGCCAGGGGTGTCACGGTCGTCCAGGTCGACCACTGCCGTCGTCTCGCGCGAGATCACGTGCCCGTTGGTCTGGAGGGGCAGTTCGATGGTGCTCATGGGCTGGAGGCTCCTAGCCTTCGTCAGGTCACAGCCGCGCGAAAACCCCGCGAAGCTGTGCGGACGGACGAGGCGCTGCTGCGGACTCGACGGGAGCCGCGCGCCGGTTCTTCTGCCCTTGTCGCGGCGTTCGCCGAGGGCGCTCGTACTGCGGAAGCGATATCCATAATGCCAAAACTAATAGAGGTATGCAATGTCTGGCGTTGGGAGAGGGCTTTGCTCGCCGACGGCTTGAGCCCAGGCGGCCCCTTTCCGGGTCTGGTGCGCGGAGTGGCAAGGAATCGCCAGGCCGAAGAGTCGCGCGAAGTATCCGGCCTCGCGCCACAGGGCGCCGGCAATGCCCCGTCTGCGCAGGTCGGCGGTGGTGTGGACGTACTGGATCGCGCCGCTGGCCGACTCCCAGACGATCAGCCCGGCCGGCCGGGTGCCGTACACGTCATCTGGCACGGACGCCTCGATCCGGTGATGCCCGTGCTCGTCGGCGAGGAAGCCGTCGAACCGCAGGCCCGCCGGCAGCTCCCGCCCTGAGACCGGCGGTGTGCGGTGGGCCGGAGTCTCTGCAGCCGGATCGGCCTCGCTGGTCATCCCAGTACCTCGAGCGCGCCGTCAGCGGCGCTGCGCACGGAATGCCCGTGATGTTCCAGCAGCGCCCGGCACAAGTCGCGAACGCCGCCCTCGACCCACGGCCCGAGCGGGGCCTGGACGTTCGATGACCACCAGGACACGGACACCTGTGCGCCCTTGGCCTCGACCGTCACCCATTCGGGCTGCGCGTCGGCCCAGTCGGCCATCCGCACGTGACGGCCCAGCAGGTCCTGTACCGCGATCGCGTGCTGCCGGACCGCCTCCCGCAGCCGCCGGGCAGCGACCCACAGCCGGTGGGCCTCCCCGGCGTCGACCGGCCGAAAGACCGCCTGCTCCAGCGCGGTGGCCACAGTGACCGCACCGCCGACCGTGCTACTCACGCGAGCATGACCGGCGGCAACGGCCAGGCGAAGAACCTGGACGCGCCGCACGGCCTCCTCGCCGCCCGTCTGCGCCACAGTCGAAACCATCGCGTAGTGATCGTGGTCAACCAGCGCCAGAGCGTGGCGGACGTCCACCAGTCGCTGTGCAATCTCCTCGGCGCCCGGCCCGACGCCGGTCGCATAGTCCTCGATCGAGCGCACCACCGCGCCCGCGGATCCGGCGTCCGAGCCGGGGCCGGCCTGCGCCGTCCGCTCGATCCAGTCGATCGTCTCGCGCACGTACGGGGCGGAGTATCGGGCCTCGCGCAACAGCTGGATCAGCAGTTCGGCATGGCCAATGGCAACAGGCATGAAGTCCTCCTGCGGAGTGAAGGATGCTGCGCCCGACCGGGGCTTGGATCCGGGCTGCGCATGATGAACGCACGCCACCATGCGCAGACTCGTAAGGGTAAGCAACTTCTAGCGGATGAGGTCGGGGACGCCGACGAGTTGCCCCGCGCGGATCTCCTGTACCGAGGTCCAGCGGGCGCACAGGGCCAGAACCTCGGCCGAGCCGTCGGGCAGAGGCGCGCGGACGGCCTGGTGGGCGAAGGTCCGCGCGAGGTACATCGTCGTCGGGCGCTCCTTGGCCACGAGTGGTGAGGAGGGGCGCGTCGCCCGGTCCTTGCGGAACCGGGCGTTGGGCATGAGCAGGAACGGGCAGCCGGCGGCGGCGTGCGTCGCGGCGAAGACCGCGCACTCGACGCACATCGGCGGGTCCATCGCCACATGCTCCTCGATCGTCTGCGGGCCGCCGATGACCGCCCGGGCGAACGGCAGCGGCCGACCGCACAGCCCGCACAGGTGCCCGATGATCGCCTCTGCCCTGCGGGGACCGTCGAGCTCTGTGAAGTCCGGGATGCCGTCGGGGCCGATCGAGGTCACGAAGCTGATCGGGAAGCCCCGGGCGTCCCTGGGTCGGGCGGCGATCTGCGGCGGCAGTTCGGCGGCGAAGCGGCGCGCGATGGCGGAGGTCGGCTCGTTGCTCACTTCTGCTCCCGCTGCGCGGCGTTGAGAAAAGTCGTCCATGCGTCGTGCTCCGGGCCGCTGAGCACCGGGGCCGGCACCAGGGGGGTGCGACCGAAGCATCCGCCGCACTCGGCCAGTCCGCTCCCGCCTGCAGCCTCGATCCGCTCGTCGAGCCGCGCGCCGCACACCGCCAGGACGTTCGGCTCCCATGCCCGGACGGTCAGGTGCACCACCGCCGTCCCGTCGCCGGTACCCCGGGTGACGGTCACCGCGGCGCAGGCGGCCTGCTCGGCGTGGAAGCGCATCGCCGTGCCGAGGACGTGATCCGGGTCGTCGCAGTGCCATTGGAGGAAGGTCAGCAACGCTCCGCAGGCGTCGCGGACCCGCGCCTCCTCGCGGGACGGCCTCGGGTAGGGGGCGAAGTTCTCGCGGTCTGCGGTCACCAGGAGCAGGAGCCGCCCCGCCCCGTGGCCGCCGGTCGACTCGTCCAGGAGGTGGGCGAGCGAGGTGAACCCGTCGCGGGACGCGACGAACGCATTGACGGAGGTCAGCGGACCAGCGGTCAGCAGATGCGCGTCCCAGAGGGCGCGGGCGACGGCGTCGGCCACCTTGGGTTCCTGGCGCGGGAGCGGGTCGGGGAGGGCGGCCAGCAGCCTGCGGGCGGCGGACCGGTGCTCGGCGGGGGTGTCCATCGTCGTTTCTCCTGTTCACAAGGGGAGTCGGTGAGCTGAGGAAGGCCGGGCCCAGACGGGCCCCGGCCGTCCGCGCACCTACATCTGGGGAGCGAGGTCGGCCAGCCACGTCCTGGCCGGGATCCGCACCGGTGCCTCGGGGAAGGCCAGGTAGAGGTCCAGGACTCCGAAGAGCCGCGCGGACTCGGCGCCGTAGGGGAAGAGCGTGTAGTCGCGCTTGAAGTCCGGCCCGAGCCCGGTGATCCGGCGCTCGGCCAGCCGATAGATCATGGCCAGGGCGAGTCCGGGCTCCGCGCCCTCGGCTGACAGCACGGGGCAGACGCGAAGCGCGTAGGCGGCGCACTGCTCGTGGGCCGGGGGCTCCATGTAGGCGTTGTCAGTAGGGCTGCCGATGAACACCAGCTGGCTGGTCGGCTCGATTGCCGTGGAGCAGACCCCGCAGCGGCGCTGGGCCATCAGCTCCCGTTGGCGCTCGGGGCACTGGGCGCCGAAGGCGGCGGTTCCCCGTCCGGGCTCGCACGGGCACGCGATATGCGGTCCGAGCTCGGCGTTCTCCCGGACGACCATCTGGCCCTCCGCGCTGGTGTACCAGGGCGTATTGCCGGGCACCGGGCGCCCGGCGCTGTTGCGCGGAATCCGCGCGATCAAGGGTGGCATGGGGACGGATCGCCAAGAGCGGTTCAACGGTGCTCCTCTGTGGTGGACGGGCGGGCAGGTGCCGTCACGACGGCTGGCCGGAAGTTGGTGCGGCGGCGCTGAGCGCGAGGACCACGGCGTCCGCGACGTCCCGGGCGACGTCGGCCTTCGCCTCGGCACACGCGATCGTCAACTCGGTGTCCCCGTAATCCGGCTTCGGTGCCGGGGCGTACCAGCCAGCTGCGTCAACGGCCGCCTTGACGGCGGCAACCAGCTGCGCGGGGGTGGCCTCCCGCAGCAAGCGGGACAGGTCGGGGACGAGCATCGAGGACTCCGGTGTATCGCGGGGCGGGCCCGGCGGGAGGGTTGGTGGCTGAGCCGGACTGTGGCCGCACCGCGACGTGCTGCGCCTAAGGCGTCAGAGCGATCGGGCGGCCCTCGCCGAACGATGAACACCATACATGGACTCATAGAGTTGAGCAACTTACGCAAAGCTCTTGACGTGCCTGCTTTCGCTATGACAACTTGTCAAAACGTCACGGGGTTGGAGTCGCCCGGACCGTCACTTCCCGGCCGCCGCACGGACGGCCCAAGCCCTTTCCCCCCCCATGAAGGAGACCCCACCATGAGCAAGCGCGCGCAGATCAGCACCGTCGACACCCTCGCCGACGACCCGTGGACCGCCGCTGCTCCGGCCCCGCGCCTGAACGAGCGCACCATGGACCGCGTCGCGGGCGTGCTGCTGGGCGCCGCCGTCGGAGACGCGCTCGGCGTCCCCTACGAGTTCGCGACCGTCCTGAGCGACTGCGAGCACCCGGAGATGAAGGGTGGCGGCCTCGGGCCGTTCGCGCCCGGCGAGTACAGCGACGACACCCAGATGGCCGTCTGCATCGCCGAAGTCGCCGCGACCGGCGCGGATCTGCGCAACAGCGAGGCCCTGGACCAGATCGCCGAGAACTTCCTCGGCTGGTACCGGGGCCGCCCGGCGGACATCGGCAACCAGACGGCGGCGGTCCTCCGCGCCGCTTCCCGCGCCACCGGCGCGCCGTCGGACCGGATGCTCTCCATCTCCCGCCGCCACGCCGCCACGCACCAGTACAGCGCCGGGAACGGCTCGTTGATGCGCACCGCTGTCGTCGCCCTCGCCTACCTGGACGACCCGCAGGCCATGGCGGAGGCGGCGACCTTGGTCAGCGAGCTCACCCACGCCGACCCGGACTGCGCGGCAGCGTGCATCCTGTGGTGCAGCGGCGTCCGGACGGCTGTCCTTGACGGAACGTTCGACGGCGTCCGTGCGGGGCTGGACCTGCTTCCGGCGGACCAGCGCGCGATCTGGGCGGCCCGGCTGGACGAGGCCGAGACGCTGCCGCCGCGCCACTTCGGCCGCCAGAACGGCTGGGTCGTGGCCGCGCTCCAGGCCGCGTGGTCCGCGATCACGCGCACCCCCGTCCCCGATGACCGCCCGGGGGACGGCGTGTTCGCCGCACAGCACTTCCAGCTCGCGCTGGAGGCCGCCGTGCGCTCCGGCAACGACACCGATACGGTCGCCGCGATCGCCGGTGCCCTCCTCGGGGCGCGCTGGGGCTGCTCGGGCATCCCCCTTGTGTGGCAGAACAAGGTCCACGGCTGGCCGACCAACACCGCCACCCACCTGATCCGCATGGCCGTCCTGACCGCGCGCTACGGGCAGAACGACCCGGACGGCTGGCCCTCCGCCGAGCGCGTTCCCACCCCGTTCACCTCTGGGCGCGCGTTCTCCGTCGCCCACCCCCTGGACCCGGGCATCATCCTCGGCAACCTCGCCCTGACCGAACACGCCGGACCGGCCCCCGTGGATGCCGTCGTATCGCTGTGCCGGGTCGGATCCGACCCGATCCTCACCCACACCCCCGTCGAGCACGTCCGGGTCTGGCTGGTCGACAAGCCGGGAGCGAACAACAACCTCCACTACGTGCTCGACCAGGCCGCCAACGAGGTGCTGCGACTGCGCGAGTCGGGCAAGCGGGTGCTGGTCCACTGCGTGGCCGGGCGCAGCCGTACCCCCGCCATCGCGTCCATCTACAGCACCCTCGCCTACGGCACGGCCCCGCGCGATGCGCTGCGTCAGGTCCAACGGGTCCTCGGCCACTGGACGCTCACGAGCAACCACCAGATGTTGGCGGCTGTGTTCGAGCTGGCGGGCGAGCGGATGCCGAGGAACGCCTTTCGGCAGCCGCGCCGCCGTGCGAGCTGGCGTTCGTTGCTTCCCGGCCGGTAGCTAGCGGGAACAGTTCAAAGGCCAAGGGGCGTGGCCCCCGAGTCAATCTCGGGGGCCACGCCCCTTGGCCGCTACGCGTGTCAGCTGCTCTTGCGGCGGGTTCGGCCGGCTCGTACCCGGCCGGGCCCCCTGCGTCCGTAGACGTGACGCGTGATGGTCTCCAGGAACCACATCGGCTCGAACACCTCCGGTCGCTTACGGTCGCCCGGCTTGCGGTCCGGCGGCTCCAGGTGCCCGAGGCTCTTGTAGGAGGAGATCGTGGAGCGTGAGAGGGGACGGCCACGAGTGGCGTTGCCCAGGATCTCGCCGTACCCGCCGATGTCGTAGAGGTCCTTCGGGTCCCCCTGCGGCGGCGCGATGACGACCTTGGCCGCGGCCCCGGTCAGCTCCGCCCATACGTGCGCCCGGTTCTCCTTCACCCACGCTTCGACCTTGCCGGCCGGCCACCCGCCCTCGGTGCCGGCGGGAAAGCCATCGACCTTCGTCCACGCGTTCACCGCCGACAGGCTCACCCCGAAGTGGGCGGCCAGGGCCGTCTTGGTGGGCAGCAGAACCTCGTCCTCGCGCTCTCCGGGTTCCTCGTCCGCCGCCTCGACGGACGCGAGCTCCTGCATCTCTGCCGTCTTGGCCGGCCACGACTGCGGCCGGTTCGCCTTGACCCACGCATCGACCTGCTCTGCGTCCCACCGTCCGTCATCACCTGGCGCGGGGAAGTTCAGCAGCCTCACCCAGGCGTCGATCGTGCGCGGCTGGTGGCCGTAGGCGCTGCACATGCCTTCGCGGTTGATACGACCCGCCGACAGGCTGGACTCGCTCATGAGCGCCCCTTCCTCGTGAGCGTCGGGACGGCGCGACGACGACGGCAGCTGGCCCGCTGCTGCAGGTAAGAGGTCATGACCGTGCACCCCCCACCTGGCCAGGCCGGCGGACGAAGCGGTAGGCGGTTGACCGGAACCAGGCCGGCTCCTCCACGGCCGGTTCCAGGCCGTCACCAGGGGTCCGATCCGCCCTCTCCAGCACTCCGTTGTACAGGTAGGTCCTCATCGAGGACACCGTGGTCGCCCGGCCTCGGCGTCGCGCCTTCCCGTCGATCTGGCCGATCTGCCGCAGGGTGAGCAGGTCGGTGTCCTCGCCGGCGGGCAGCTTCAGGTCCAGCAGTGCGCTGTCGTCCACTGCGGCCGGCGCCACGGAGGAGTCCGCAGGCTTCCGGACGCGCGCCCCGATCTTGCCCGGGCGCCGGGTGAAGCGGTAGGCGGTGGACCGGTACCAGGATGGCTCCTCGACGGCCGGCTCCAGGCCGTCGCCCGGCATCCTGTCCGGCTTTGGAAGCACGCCCTGGGACTTCAGCTTGTTGAGCGTGGAGATGGCGGTGGCCTTGCCCCAGCCGCGAGCGTGACCGTCGATCTCGCCGACCTCCTGCAGGGTGAGCAGGTCGCTGTCGTCGCCAGCCGGCAGCTCGAGGTCCAGGAGCTGCTCCTCGCTCTGCGCCGGCGTCGCGGTGGCCTGCTTCTTCGCCGCGCCCTCGCTAGGGTTGCGCCGCACTCGGCGGGGCCGGCTGATGTACGCGTAGGCCGTCTCGCGGAACCACATCGGCTCGGTGACCACCGGGCGCAGCCCGTCCTCGGGCATCCGGTCGGGCTTGGGAAGGGTGCCCTTGGAGATGTAGGTCCGCAGGGTCGCGACCGGCGTCGCTTCACGGCGCAGTGCACGGCCCTCGAGCTCACCGATCCGGCTTAGGGTCAGCAGATCCCGCGGCCCTCCAGCGGGAAGGTCGAGGGGGTTCTTCTGGCCTTCACGAGACCGCAGCCAGGCTCCGAAATGGTGCTCGCGGACAAAGGCGTCGACCTGGTCCTCATCGTAGATCTGCATGCCGCCTTGGCCGGCGGTGCGCAGGACTTCCGGGAAGCCCTCCTCCTGCGACCATTGGTGGGCCGCGGTGCGGTCGACCTTGTAGCGCTCGGCCATTCTGTCGAAGTGGGTGTAGTTCTGTGTGCTGCCTGCGGGAATCATCGTCGCTCCATCTGTGGCCGGCATTCCTTCGTCAGGATCCGGCCCGCTTGCGCTGCGGCGACCGGTGACTGCTGTTCAGTTGCGGCTGGCGAGACTGCCTGGTCCTGTGCGGACCTGCCACCGGTTGTAGGCCGTGCGCCGGGGCCGCAGGGAGCGGCCCAGCGCACGAGACTAGCCTCAATCATAGAGTTTCGCAATCGCATAGGAGTGGTGTCGTGCAGCGGTGCCACCGCCGCCGGGGCATGCCGACAGGGCGGGCCCCGTACTGGGACCCGCCCCGGCTGTGCGGTCTGTGACGTCGCTCAGGTCGGCAAATCGAATTGCGGTGACTGAACCTCTTTCATCCTGAGTTTCCCAGGTCAAGAGGGTGCGGACGGCGGCAACGGTGCGGCTGATGCGGTTGGTCGAGCAACGGACTTTGCGGAAGATCCGCCAGGACTTGAGGCGGGCGAAGGCGCGTTCGCCGGAGGCCCTGAGGCGGGCGTGGTCGCGGTTGTACTGCTGGTAGTGCTCGGGGAGTTCGTGGTGGTTGTAGTAGGGGGTGCGGACGGTGGCGCCGGCGCCTTGGTAGGCCCGGTCCGCCAGGACCAGGATCTCTCTGGTCAGACAGGCCTGGACGATGCCGTGGGCGCGGGCGGCGGTCAGGTCGTGGGTGCGGCCGGGCAGGGCGCGGGAGAACCACAGCGGTGTGCCGTCCGGAGTAGCGATGACCTGCACGTTCATTCCGTGCTTGCGGTGCTTTTGCGAGTAGTACGGCTCGTCCGCGGCGATCCGGTCGGTCGGGATCAGCGTCCCGTCGACGATCACGAAGTCACCCTCGCCCAGACCCACCAGCGCCTCGCGCAGGCCAGG
This sequence comes from Kitasatospora sp. NPDC004240, assembly GCF_053603215.1. NCBI lineage: Bacteria > Bacillati > Actinomycetota > Actinomycetes > Kitasatosporales > Streptomycetaceae > Kitasatospora > Kitasatospora sp. NPDC004240. Next base: position 137,668 of record NZ_JBSGFD010000001.1, read on the forward strand.
CGCCCACGCAGCCAGGACCTCCAGGGTCTCGTCGACGTAGCGCCAAGCGGTCGCCTGCGACACCCCGAAGCCGGCTCCGAGCTGCGCAAGGGTCTCGTTCTTCCGCAGGTGGGCCAAGGTGAGCAGGGCCTGCCTGAAGCAGCTCAAGCGCCGCCAGCGCGAACGCAGTTCACGCCTTCGGGCGTAGATCAGCCACGAGACGTGCTCAACAAGCTCATGCGGGACATCGAGCATGGCAGGATACGGGACCAAGCGAGGCTCCTCGGGCGATGCGCGGTGCGTAGAGAACACCAACGCAACGACCAGGAGCCTCGCCCGTTACTCCACCCCTCCTGACCAGCCATTTCACCCCGCTGAGACAGGATGAAAGAGGTTCACTGTGTGCGCCGTTTTTTCTCCGCCAGGCGCGCATCCAGGGCGCGCTGCAAGCTCCCGAACGTCTCGGATCCCTGGCGCTTGAGCAGATGTGGAATCCGATTCGCTGGAATTCCTACCTTCTCCGGTCCGAGAACGGCGCGGAGATCCGATTCCGTCTGGTCGTGGTATCCGGCGGCTTCCAGCTCGGCCACTCCCGGGAAGACCTCCGCATGGCGCTCCGTCTCCAGGTCCAAGAGGTGATCCTCCTTGCCGCCAAGGCTGTAGCACCACAGGAAGTTGCCCGGCGGGTCAGGCTCGACCAGACGGCGGAATCGGCTGACGGATTTCGTGTAGCAATAGAACTTGACATCCGGGGCGCCGCGCATAATGTGGAGCCAGGCCTCAAGGTATTCATCGCTATGGAAATCGCCGGAATCGTGCAGACGAATCCAGGAATCGGCGTAGCGCTTATGCGTGAGTTCTTCCGCCATCTGCCGCTCCCACTCCTCCAGCCTGTCGATGACCATGCGGAGGTTGCGTTCGTGAGCTTCCAGGACGTTCCGGAAGCGGTACGTCCCGACTCTCGCGTAACAGAGCTTTCGGCACGCCCCGGCTTCTGGGCAGGCGTTGTAGGAGCGGCCGGCAGGGAAGCGCCCCGCCCATGCCGGCAGGGTCCAGTTGAAGATCCCCTCTTGACGAAGCTGCCGGTTTTGGGTCAGCAGCCGGCGGGGCTTCACCGCCGTGGGGGAGGACCAGGGCGGCGTCGTTCTGGCGATCCGTCCGGTTTGATCACGTGATGCCGAGGGTGGCCAGTGGTCGAGTGGCGTCTCGGCTGTGCTTGCGCAGG